>DAOVDU010000021.1 GCA_030669305.1 Candidatus Aminicenantota bacterium | reverse complement strand
CGGCATTCAGAAAGACCAGCTTGAGGGCTGGCAGTATGAAATAGCTGCTTATGAGATGGATAAACTTCTGGGATTAAACATGGTCCCACCCACAGTCGAGAGAAAGCTCCACGGATTGAGAGGGTCTCTTCAGCTCTGGATCAAGTCTCAATTCAGTGATCTAGAAATGAGGGAAAAAGGAATGAGTATTCCTGATTCTGAGCTCATGCAGTGGTCAAAAATGAAATATCTAGCAAGAGCATTTGACTGCTTGATTGCCAACGACGACCGAACCCAGCAGAATTTACGCTACACTAAGGATTGGCGGACGATTCTCATCGACCATTCCCGCTCTTTCCGCTCAAGCAAAAAATACACGAAGAGACTCGTTTATGGGAAAAAAGGTATAAAGGGCACCTTCCTTATCAGATACCTCCCCAGGGCCTTTGTCGAGAAACTAAAGACTTTGACTTTCGAATCAATAAAAGATGTTGTTGGGGAATATCTAACAGATAAAGAAATAAACGCTGTCCTTGTTCGTAGGGACTTAATTCTCAAAGAAATCGACAAGAGAATCAAGGAATTCGGTGAGGATGAAGTTTTATACTGATTCTTAGGTTTCAGCTCCATCAATTTTAATTCTTTTATACATAGTCAGTACATTTTGCTTATTTTCGCGCTTATAATCAAATCCATCCATAAGTTTGCGCGAAATGAAGATTCCTAATCCACTCTTTTTGCCTTTCCTGATAATTTCCTCAATATCAGGTTTTTTTGATTTTCTGGGATTAAAAGGAATCCCCCAATCCCTTATTTCAAAAAATAGCCTTCCTTGTTGCTGCCAAATCCTAAGAGAAATCTCACCCTTATCCTCAGGATAAGCATACCTGACGATATTTATGCATATCTCCAGAAGAGATAATTCGATCAAATAATACGCGTTATTCGAAAGATTCAATGCCTGGAGATTTTCTCTTAAAAAAGTTCTTATTTTCTCTACTTCTGCAAGGTCGCCTGTAACTTTTAATGTGTTCATCTTGATTTTGGTCTCTTTTTTTAACACCTATGCTACCTTCATCTAAGCTCTTAGATAATCTATATCAAAAGGAAAAATGATGTCAAATGGAAATTCCTTGTTTTGTTTGCTTTACTTGGCTAAAGGAACAGATGAATCAGAGATTGAAACCCATAAGATCAAAAGAAAAAAAGGGGGAATTGGAGAAGGGATGACAAAAAGCAGTATAAAACTCTACTAAATAATGATATTATGAATAAAAATTGAAGAAATCACACTTTCCCCAAATCAATTGCCTCGATGGTCTCCGCTACCAGCGAGCTATTCTTGTTGGCTGCAAAGAAATCATATCTCACGAAGGAAAACTAAACAAAATTAACGTCTTTCCCATCCCCGATAATGATACAGGATCAAACCTAAAGAAAACCTTGATGCCAATAATCGAAAAATATCCTTTGTGGCAGACTGGAATAAATATAAGCAGCAGAGGAATCGCTGATATTGCAATCGCTTCAGCTCTCGGTTATTCAGGAATAATCTTTTCACAATTCCTTTCAGGTTTTGCAGATGGGGTTAAAAATCATAAAAAGATTTTTATTGAAAATCTTCCTAAAGCAGCGGTTATGGCTGTCTCCAGGGCTTATGATTCCTTGGAGAATCCTCGTGAAGGAACTATTTTATCAGTATTCAAGGCGTGGTCTGATGAAGTGAAAAACATATCTTCAACAACCACTGATTTTGTTCTCCTGCTAAAAAAATCACTTGAGAGAGCATCTTCAGCTCTTGCATATACTCCTTATCAGCTTGAAATTTTGAGAAAAAATAAGGTTGTAGATGCAGGTGGTCAGGCTTTTATCTATTTTCTTGAAGGTGTAATACGTTTCATCAAAAAAGGGAAACTGCACTCTCTGGTGTCTCAAAAAAAACAAATACATATAAAAACAAAAGCTGCTGACACAATAAAAAAAGCTCAATTTTGTGCAGAATGTTGTGTGCGGAGAGAAAATCTAGAACGGCAGGATTTGATCAAAAGGCTAAATTCTCTTGGACAAGATTTAATTTTTTATGGCTCTTTAAATTTTGCTAAAATTCATATCAACACCAATAACCCAGAGGAGATATTTTCCTGTATGGCCAAATTCGGAAATATTACCTCAAAAAAAGTCCTAAAATTTGCTCCTGATTTACCATCGCATGAGAAGAGAGCTTTAACTTTAGTACCTGATACAACATGCGACATTCCCGATGAGCATATCGAAAATAATGATATCTATTTTGTTCCCGTGAAATTTCAAGCTATGGGCAAGGTTTTCACGGATAAAGTGAGCATTATCCCAGAAGAATTCTACCAGATATTGAGCTTATCCCCTACTCTTCCTAAAACATCCCAGCCCAGCCTAATGGATTTTACCAGGATTTATGAACATCTTCTTGTTCATTATCAATCAATAATTTCTGTACAATTATCCAAAAAACTCAGTGGCACTTTTCAGACAGCCCTTCAAGCAGCTAATAATATTGACCCTAGAAGGATTACAGTCATTGACGGGAAAAATATCTCAGTCGGATTAGGCCTGGCAGTTATGGAAGGGATCAAAGCCATAAAAGAAGGAATGGATTATGAAGCGGTTTTAAAACGAGTTAAGAGAGCTGTTGAAAATACCAAAATTTTTATCGGTATCCCTACTTTAAAATATTTGGTCAAGGGAGGCAGGGTCACAAAAGCCAAGGGGTTTCTCGCCAGAGTTCTCAACATAAACCCAATCCTCTCTATCAACAGTGAAGGGGAACTTAAGCCTATAGGAAAGACCAGGGGCAGAAAGAAGTTGGAACAAAAAGTTTTAGATACCGCATTAGGGAAAATAAAAGAGGTGAGAGTGATTCATCACGGACTTAATCTGCCTGAAACATCTGAAGAAGATGTGGGATTTTCTATGGCCGTTGCCCATACCAATGCTCCTCAGTTGGGAAATAGAGTTGCTGAGAAAATAAGAGAAACACTGGGGATGAAAGTTGCTATGGTCATGAATGCATCCCCTGTTTTAGGTGCTCATGCCGGTCCCGGTGCAATCGGGGTTGCCATCCTTAAAAAAATTTAGATAACACTTCCTGGCCTGTCTTTCTCTTTAATAAGCACGCTCACCACATATCCAAGAGTGATTGAGGCTAAAACAGTCAGGACTGTCAGTATGCCTACATATACCCACCCGAAGTAGGCAATCATCATCGGTAATAGAAATGGTTTAACTGCCCTGTTATAAAGAAATATGGCTATTTGGGCGTTTCCTGTTCCTCTTTTCCTCAGCTCCTTCAGTAATGGATACCACACATAGATAGGACCCACAGAGACAATTCCTGCTACCACTGAGAGCATTGCACCTTTTATGCCAGTCCTTTTGCCAAGGAGCCTAGTGATCTGACCTGGTTTTAAAAACAGGTTCAAAACCAGCATGGCAACAAATACTAAAGCCAGTGGTTGGAGAATATTAAGGAATATTCTGCCACTATTCTTCAGAGCCAGAAGTCCCTGCTCTGGCTTTATGGCAAGCAGTACTCCGTAGATTACCGCCACAAGAACCGGGAATATCAACATAAATGAGATTGACTTTGTTTTTTTTGTTTTTTCAGTAGTCTTTACACTCATTAAATCTAGCCTGAAACAAGGAACAAAATTGTCATCGTAAGGAAAGCAATAAGTATTGCCAAGGCAAAGCACAGGGCATTTCTCAGAAGAGCAAACTTGGCACCCAGAGCTGCTATCTCAGCTGGTAACTGGACAATACCTACGGTCACCCAAGCGATGATAAATCCAGTCACAGCAAGCAAGCTAACGCCATAATTCAATAATTCTGCACCGATGACATAGCTATTGATAGGATTTCCAGCCATAATGCTGCCAAAACATGTTCCAAACAAAGTGTCCAATACAGGGCTTTTAGAGAAAATATAAGATAATAGGCCTTTTGACATAAAGGTGTTAAACAGTCCTATGAGCAAAACAACACTTATCAGCATGGGTAGCAGATTAGCGAATTGTCTGGTAGAACCTGTCAATGCATGGACAAGACTGGCACTGTCAATCCTGGCTATTGACCTTAGTCTACCATTGTCCTCTGTCCTCTTTCCAAGTTCACCCTTCTTATATTTCTCTAGAACTTCTCCTACCCTGCCACTGAGACCGGTAAAAACCTCAATACCATTTGCTGTAAGCTGCCTGTAGGCAGCTGGACTGCAATAGCCGGTCAATACCGCTTTGACATCATTGCTGATGGCAAACACAACTGCCTGCATGCCAGCACCACGCTGTGCCGTAGCCCCTGAGTTTGGAACTGCCTCAAAAGCCATTGTTTCGGAGTCAATGAGAATCATGTAATGGGAGATACCGAACCTGTGTGCTACATGGGATTCCAAATCTACACCCTCAGCAGAAATCATAATCTTCACAGCAGTCCTCCTGAATTATTGCATTATGGCATTAGCTATTGTATCAAAATGCTGCTTGTCTACAATAGCCTGTATATACTGAGGTACATTTGCCTTCACCAACGAGTAGTGATAGCATGGCTTTAAAATCAAAGAGAAATTAATAATGCAAATAGATATAATTGGAGCCGAATCCTTAGGGGTTCGCAGCTTATGCACTGTTATCAAGACAAGAGACCGTAATATCATTATTGACCCAGGCGTCGCGCTGGGCTTCAGGCGATACGGCTTGCTGCCTCATCCAGTTCAAGTAATAGCTTCTGAAAGAACAAAAAAGCTTATCACAAACACACTGCAGAATGCCACTGATGTCGTGATAAGCCACTACCATGGAGACCATCACCCCCTTGTTAATGCCAATCCTTACCAGCTTTCTGCGAAACGAGTTGCTAAGCTGTACATTCATCCCCATTTCTGGACTAAAAGCACAGGGAACCTCTCCGCTAATCAGTTTTATCGTGCCAAGGCTTTAGCTAAGGCTTTTGGTCAAAGATTCCAAGTTGCTGAAGGAATAAGCAACGGCCCATTGACTTTTTCTCTCTCTGTTCCCCACGGCGAGAGGGATAGACGTGGAGGCAGTGTAATGATGACCAGAATCGAAGAGGATGGAGAAGTTTTTGTGCATGCCTCGGACATACAGATGCTCAATGACGAGGCAATTGAGAAGATTCTTGCCTGGCAGCCAAACATTGTACTTGCCTCTGGACCACCCATTTACCTGCCAAGTATTACTTTAGGGAAGCGAGAAGAAGCCTTGCGGAGGGCCTTGCGCTTGGCCAAAAAAATTGACACCCTGATTCTTGACCATCACCTGATGCGCTCCAAAAAGGGAGAACAGTGGCTGGACTATGTTTCCTCTCTTACATCTGCCATGCATAAGGTAGTTTGTGCCGCTGACTTTATGGGGGTCCGCCGCAACCTGCTTGAGGCTGAGCGAATTCTCTGGTACAAGAAATTACCTGTTCCTGAGCGCTGGCATGAAGCATATGCCCGAGGTGAGGTCGACCTGGCCCTTGATTGGTCTGATAAGGTAGCGCGGGTTAGAATAAGATGAAATTAATCAGTGCTTGTTTACTAGGAATAAAATGTTCCTGGAATGGTGACGACAAATATAACAATTACAGAGCTGTCAGACTTTTAAAGGACGAAATCCTGATACCTGTTTGTCCTGAGCAACTGGGAGGGCTGCCTACTCCTAGAGCCCCTCAGGAAATCCAGCGTGGCACAGGTGTGGATGTCCTTAACGGTAAATGTAAGGTTATAAACAAAAACGGAGAGGACGTTACTATAGAATTTATCCGAGGAGCAGAAGAAACTCTAAAAATTGCACGGCAACTCAATGTCAAGGAGTTTATAGCCAAATCCAGAAGTCCATCATGCGGCTGTGGACAAATATATGATGGTACATTTTCCAGCAGATTGACAAGTGGTGAGGGGGTTACGACTGCATTATTGAGAAGAAACAGGATCAAGATCATTCCAGAGAAAGATCTACCTTGAACCTTTTGCTACGCCAAGGATGGAAATCCTTGTGGAGATTCTGTCGATATAGGAACTTATGAATACCAGGGAAGCAAAAAATATGGGAGGCAACATCCTAGATTTTGATTCTTTCGGTGTATTGTTCTCATACCCGAAGAGCACGCAAGGAAAAGCCTTGAGGAAATGCTTACTATTTTTTCCAATTTGTTGACAAGGTAAATGTTTTACGTTAACCTGTTAGCAAACAGGTAACCAATATTTAAGATGAGAACTAGTCATACCTTCAGCAATCACATCAAGACTTTAAGAATAGCAAGGAATATTGGACAAAGAAAACTAGCAAGAATGGTTGGAATTTCTCCTTCTTATCTCAATGATATCGAAAATAATAAAAGACTTCCTCCGAGAAAAGAAATTATAAAAAAGATCGCAACTATCTTAGAAGCAAATTTAGAAAATCTATATGACCTTGCCGGGAAAGCTAAAAATACAGTTCCCTCAGATGTCGCTGATATTGTAATAAAAAGCAAGGAACTCCCGTCATTGCTGAGAGCAATAGAAAAATACGGCCTAAAATCCGGTGAAATAAAAGAAATTGAAAAAAAAATCAAGGAGTCTAACGTGAAAGCAATTATTATTGCCGCGGGCATTGGAAATCGTTTAAAGCCTTTTACTAATGATCTTCCAAAATGCATGCTTAAATTTGGAGGTAAAACACTCCTTAAACGGCAGATTGAAGCATTTAAAGAAAACAACATAAAAAATATTGTAGTAATAAAGGGATATAAAGAAGAAAAGATAAATTATCCCGGGATTAAATATTATGTCAATAGTAATTATCAAAATAATAACATTTTAAATTCATTGTTCTATGCAGAAGAGGGAATAGAAGGAGAAGTTATTATTTTATATTCGGATATCCTTTTTGAAAAACAAGTTGTAGAAAGATTACTTGAATCTAAGAAGGATATTTCAATCGTAGTGGATATAGAATGGAAAAGCTACTATGTTGGACGTAAGCATCATCCTATCGAAGAGGCAGAAAATGTTATTTTTGATGCTGAAAATAACGTAGTGGAGATTGGAAAAATATTAACAGATAGGCATGATGTTCACGGTGAGTTTATTGGCATGATGAAGCTCACTTCGAGAGGCTCTGAAGTATTCAAGAAACATTATAATCGAGCGAAAAAGCTCTTCTGGGGAAAACCGTTTCAGAGAGCAGCTACTTTTGAAAAAGCTTACTTGACAGACATGATTCAGGAAATGGTTGATTTGGGAGTTCCTATCCATTGCGTAATTATTGAGCGAGGGTGGAAAGAAATTGATACTGTTGAAGATTATAAAAAAGCTATAAAAGAATTTGTAAAATAGGAGATAAAATTTATGATTAAAAACACAATTGCGTCCGAGGTTCTAAAATGAGACAAAGATTAGCATTTTTAAATATTTGGAGTTCTTATGCTACTTATTATTTTGGCAAAGTAAATCTCTCAATAGTAGTACCTGCATTGTTAGTAGCCTATAAGGACTTGTCGTTATATAATGTTGGATTAGTATCGAGCGGATTCTTTTTCGCCTATGCTATTGGACAGTTTTTACACGGGCAAATCTCCGAGAGATTCAATCCATTCATCTATGTATCGGCTGGACTATTGTTATCAGGAATAATGAATCTGCTGCTGGGATTTTATGGCGGATTCTTTGTGATGTTATTATTGATAGAGACGTTTGATGGATTCTTTCAGGCGATGGGCTGGAGTTCAATTGTAAGATCGAATTCTCTTATTCAAACAAAAGAGAAGAGAGAGGCCTCTACTACACTGCTTGGATGTTCATATCAGGTTGGTAATTCTGTGGCATGGTTAGTGTCAGCGTTCGCTGTAGGACAATGGGGATGGCGAGCAGGATTCTTTGTGGCTAGTGGGTTTTTATTACTACGTGGATTGAGTCTGTTGGCAACTAAACCAAAAATAGAGGTAGCGAAGCCTCATAAGACTAAGCAGCAGATTAAGCTGACTCTTTCAACTCCAATAGTGTTGTCAGGTATATCGCTATGTGCATTGAATATGATTCGATACGGCGTTATCACCTGGATTCCACTTTACTTTTTTGAACGAGGAGGTTTTGGAGTTGCTCAGATGGGCAAAGTAGGACTGAAAGTATTTCTTTTACCACTAGCTGGAGTCTTGGGTACTTTAACCTACAATGCGTTGAAAGTGAATAGAGATAAGTTATCTATACTGTTTATAATGTTATTAGGCTGCAGTTTATTTGTTTTGCCATTTACTTCGGGTTCTTGGTCGCTGGTGTTGCTGTTAATTGGAAGCTTTTTCCTATATGGTCCCCATGTTTTTTTAGTCACTACTTGTCCTACTCGGTTTGTAAAGGAAAAAGTCGTTGCAGCTTCAACTGGCTTTATCGATGGTATGGGTTATGTAGGCACAGTTTTGATCGGAATTTTGGTGCCTTTTATTCTCACTCAAACGTCAAATAACTGGAATGTAGTGTTTTTCTTTTGGGCATGTTTATCATTTGTTGTAATGGCAACAATAGTGACTGCTTATGTTGGATATTTTAAGAAGCAAACTCAATAACGATTATAGCTAGGGATTTTTATAGCGGTAGTTTAAATATCAATTCAATGAAACTACAAACCTAATGAAGGGAAATATAATTAAACTTTAAAGGAGAAAAAATGAAGATTCGAAATATTTTGCTACTTCTGATTATCTTTATTTTTTCAGCATATACATCTGCTCTTGGCGGTGAAGATGTAACCTCAAAATCATCTAAGCTTATAATTGGGGGAAGGCTGCAAACTCAATACCAGTATGTAGATTCCGATCCTTATACAAATAGACTTTTGCTGCGGAGGGCGCGCCTGACCTTTGAGTCTAAATTGACTGATTGGGCAAGCATAAAAGTTCAGGTAGAAGCAGGGAAGCAAAAATTCACTTTAAAAGACGCCTACTTAAACATCCGTTCAAAATGGTTCAATACCTACATCGGACAGAAGCATGTTCCCTTCTCTCGGGAAGCCCTGAATTCCTCAAAATACTTGCAAATGGTAGAGCGGAGCCGTTCATCTGAATTTGCGCCTTTTCGTCAGATGGGAGTTGGCTTACATGGTTTTCTATTGAATAAAAAAATGGAGTACTCTGTAGGCGTTTATAACGGGGCAGTTGACAACAGTTCCCTTTCTCAGCTTTCAAATAATATGCTCAATAAAGTTAAAATTTTTCATATTGATGTCGGAGCAAGCAAAGATAACAACAAATTCCTCTATGCAGGAAGAGTGGACTTACACCCTTTTGGATACATGAAAATGCAGCAGTCTTATTTAGAAAGTCTGGAACATTCTCTATTGAGTTTTGGAATAAATTTCTATTCTTCTGATGATTCTCCAAGTAAAGGCCATAGTGTAGGCGTTGCCGAGCTAAAAAGAACATCAGCATATGGAGGAGATGCTGCATTTAAATTCAAAGGATTTGCATGTACTTTCGAATTAATACATAGAAACCTGTCCTGGTGGAACTCTGTTGATCAAGTTCAAGATGCAGCTCAAAATACCTTTACTCTACAGGGGGGATATATGGTAATCCCGAAAAAATTTGAATTAACAGCACGGTATGAATTTGTGAATTTTGATAAAGACAAACTGCTCCTGGGACCTCACGGACAAAATAGAGATAAATGGTTAACCTTTGGCCTCAATTATTTTTTTGAGGATCATCATATGAAAATACAGCTAAACTATATTCTGAAAAATGAAGAAATGTCTCCTGCTTTTACTGAACCTCAAAATAATACTTTATTGATCCAATTTGCCTACTATTTTTAAGAAGAATTTTTATAATCAAATACCATTTTTCTACTGAAATAACCGAGTCTACCGTGTTATTTGACCTCATTTTTTTGATGTGATATAAACTAAAGACTAGATCAGTCAATTAAATTCCAATAAAAAATTGAGAAACTTGTTACAAGCCGAAAAGAAAGCTCTAATCCATAGTAGTTTTAGAACTATAGGTCAATAACATGAAGCAGAAAAAACTTTCATTATACCAGGAATATAAGGCGTCGTTGAAAGATACTTCTGCTGAGGAATTCCTAGATCTGTGTCTATTCAGGCCTTTTGCATTTATACTTGTTAAACTAATTTATCGATTCCCAGTGACACCGAACCAGATATCCTTTATTTCAATCACAACAGGAATCATAAGCGGCATTTTCTATTCAAAGGGAAATGCTGCCAGTTTTATATATGGAGGGCTTTTTTTAGGCCTGACACATATCCTGGACTGCTGTGATGGTATGGTCGCACGTTTAAAAAAGTCCGGGACACTCGTCGGGCGTATCATTGATGGGATTGCGGACTATGTCAATACTATCGCAATATATACTGGATTAGGCATAGGTTTGTACAGATCAAATTTCGAATTCCCCTTTTCACCTTTGCTACTAGTATTACTCACAGGCATTTGTCTCGCTGTTCACTCTATGGTCGTTGATTATTTCAGAAACGAGTTTATGGCACATGCTCTCGGTAAAACCAAATCTGTTCAGGAAGAAATAAAATTGTTTTCTTCGGAGTTGGAAATAACGGAACAAATGAAAGGAAAATATTTCGATAAACTTCTGATCAAAGTGTACCTAAAGTATTCCAATATTCAGGCACGTACAACTCCCAGAAGAATAAAATATGATTCAAAGGAATATTATCATGCTAACAAAGGATTGCTACGTCTGTGGAACTGCTTCGGAGCAACAACTCATATCTTTATGCTAATGCTCTCTTCATTTCTCTATGAACCAGTAATCTTATTCTTCTATACCCTTGGTGTAGCCAATGTTGGGATGATTTTGCTCTGGATAATTCAAGTCAAAACAAACAAAAGAATCGCTTTAAATACCGATACTTAAAACTGTTTTTCCTGTGGCGGAGAGGGTGGGATTCGAACCCACGGTCCCGACTTTAATCGGAACAATCGCTTAGCAGGCGACCCTGATCAGCCACTCCAGCACCTCTCCACAATACTCTCAGAGCGTAAGCTATTCTATCATTTTCCAGACAATATTCAAAATTTGAAGAAAAAACGGCCCACTCGGAGATCGGACCCTACATTTTCTTTTCTTGTTACTGCTAACTGGAAAAACGGAGGGAGAGGGATTCGAACCCCCGTCACGATTTCTCGTGAAGCGATTTTCAAGACCGCCGCCTTCAGCCGCTCGGCCATCCCTCCGTGACTATTCTGCAGAGTAAATATTCTATCATTTTCATTGTAATTATCAAAATGGAAGAGAACCAGTTAAGAGGGTATTCTTTCCATGCCGTCCATATAAGGGCGTAAGGCTTTGGGTATGATGACAGAGCCATCTTCCTGCTGATAACTCTCAAGAATAGCGCTCACAGTCCTTCCAATGGCAACCCCTGAGCCATTCAGAGTATGGACAAACTCTGGTTTTGATTTTGGCCCCTTTCGAAAACGAATATTGGCTCTTCTTGCCTGAAATTCCTCGCAATTGGTGCAGGAAGAAATTTCCAGGTATTTCTTCCTGTGAGACATCCATAGTTCAAGATCATATGTCTTGGCTCCAGAAAAGCCCAAATCCGCGGTGCAGAGGACAACTACCCTGTAGTGAAGGCCTAATCTTTTCAAGACCTCTTCTGCATCGAGTGTCATTTTTTCCAATTCCTGATATGAGTTCTCAGGCAAAGCAAAGCTTACAAGCTCGACTTTATTGAACTGGTGCTGGCGGATTAGGCCTCTTATATCTTTCCCGTAAGATCCGGCCTCCCGCCTGAAGCAAGGCGTATAGGCCACAAATCTCTTGGGGAGTGAATCAGCATCGAGCGTTTCTCCCTGATAAAGATTGGTCAAAGGGACCTCTGCAGTAGGAATCATGTACCAGTGATAACCTTTTAATTTAAAAAGGTCATTCTCAAATTTGGGAAGATTCCCCGTTCCTATAAGACTGGCCTCATTAGCAATAAATGGAGGAATAACTTCTTTATAGCCTGTTTCCTTGGTGTGTATGTCAAGCATAAAGTTGATTAAGGCCCTCTCCAACCTGGCTCCAGCCCCAAGGTAAACAGCAAACCTTGATCCTGCTATCTTTGCAGCACGCTCAAAATCCAGGATGCCCAGTTTTTTCCCTATATCCCAATGGGGTTTAGGAGTAAATGAGAATCCTGGCTTTTCGCCAAACTTGCGCACTTCAACATTCGCTTCAGGACCTTGACCTTCGGGCACAGTCTCATGCGGAATATTTGGGATGTTCAGAAGAAGATTCCGCAATTCCTCATCTATTTCTTTTAGTTTCTCATCCAAACGTTTTATCTCCTCAGACACTTTCTTCATTTCTGATATAATTGAGGATGGGTCTCTTCTCTCTTTCTTCATCTGACCTATGAGCTTGGAGGCCTTGTTCACCTCATAACGAAGGTCTTCGACTCTCTTTAAATATTCTTTCTTTTCCTGGGAAAGCTTCATAAATTCATCAAGGTCAATCTCTAGGCCGCGGGACACAACTTTCTTCATGACAAAATCCTGGTTTTCCTGGACAAACTTTATGTCTAACATGACGCTGATTATAGTAAAAAAAAAAGGAAAAAAAAAGGTTCTTTTTAAAGTTGACTCATACAGGGTATTAAAATATATTAAGACAATAATGAAAACGAATAAAAATCCTAAGAAAAATTACAAGATAAGGCAAGGTTAAGTATATGGAGAAAGAGTTCAAGGGCTATATTCAGGTATACACAGGAAATGGAAAAGGCAAAACCACTGCTGCCCTTGGACTTGCTTTAAGAGCAGCAGGCCATGGCCTTAAGACTTATATAGGCCAGTTTATTAAAGGACAAACTTACGGAGAGCTTTCTTCTGTAAAGAACCTAACTCCTCTGATTACTATCGAGCAGTTTGGCCGAAAGGGTTTTATTCATGTGACAAAAGACCCGGATGAGGAAGACATTCAAAGAGCCCACAAAGGCCTGAAGAAATGCCGCGGCGCTATGCTTTCTCAAAAATATAGAATTATCATCCTGGATGAGATAAATGTTGCAGTCCATTTTAACCTTGTGACAGAAAAAGATGTCCAAACATTCCTTGATAAAAAACCCGAAAATGTAGAAGTGATTCTTACAGGAAGATACGCTCCAGAATCTTTCATAAAGAGAGCTGATCTAGTCACAGAAATGAAGGAAATAAAGCATTACTACGCTAAGGGTGTTCAGGCAAGAGACGGAATCGAAAGATAAGAGAGTATTTTTTCTTTCAATGAAAAAAGAACAATTTGATAAACTCGTTGAAGAGGCTTTAGCCAACATTCCTAAAAAATATAAAAAATACCTTGATAACCTGGCTGTGATTGTCGAGGAAAAGCCTTCAAGAGAAATATACGAGCGGACAGGAAGTTCTCCTCTAAGCATTATACTAGGCCTTTACCACGGCGTACCTTTAAAGCACCGCGGACCATTCTATGGAAATATTCCTCCAGATGTCATTTTAATCTTCCAGAGACCTATTGAAAATCTCTGTTTTTCAGAAGAAGATATAAGGAAAAAAATCAGGGAGGTTGTTCTTCACGAAATCGGACACTATTTCGGGCTGAGTGAAAAAGAATTGAAAGAGATCGAGAAAGTATCATAGGAAATAAAATAACTCAAATCTCAAAACTAGTAAGGAGTTAGGAGCAGGAGGCAGGAATATGACTGAAAGCTTTAAAGGTGTTTTTGCAGCTTTAACCACTCCTTTTGTTCAAGACGAAATCTCTCTTGAAAAATTCAGTTACAACATCCAGAAATACAACTCCCTCGACCTTGCGGGTTATGTGGTATTAGGTTCTACTGGCGAAGCTGTTTACCTTACAGATGAAGAATCAGAAAAAATGGTTCAAGCAGCAAAAGAAAATACTCCATCAGACAAGAAAATCCTGGTTGGCACAGCCAGAGAATCCACAAAAATAACCCTGGAATTCACAAACCATATGGCCTCTTTAGGTGCAGACGCAGCCCTAATTCGCACTCCAAGCTACTTTAAATCCCGAATAGGACATGAAGCACTTAAAAAGCACTACCTGACTATTGCAGATCATTCCAAGATTCCAGTAATCATCTATAACATACCTCAATACACAGGTATCTCTATAGATCCCAGGCTCATCATTGAGCTTTCAGGACATCCCAACATCGCTGGGATAAAAGACAGCTCAGGAAATCTGGCTTTTCTTGGAGAAGTTATCCTGCATCTTGATCCCAATTTTAATTTTTTACTTGGAGCTGGAAGTTTATTTCTTCCCGGGCTTATTCTAGGTGGGTGCGGCGGAATTCTGCGCTTAGCAGATGTTGCTCCAGCCCAGTGTATCAGGCTGTACAACTTGTTTTTGGAAAAGAAGTGGGATGAAGCCCTCAAACTCCAGCTTGCCTTGATTCCCCTCAACAATGCCGTAACAAAAACATATGGCGTTCCTGGACTAAAATATGCAATGGATTTACTCGGTTATTATGGCGGTCTCCCCCGCTCACCTCTCCTGCCCCCAGACGAGAAGGACAAGAAGGAAATAGAAACCATCCTCAATAAATTAAACCTTATTAATATTAGTAAGGAGTAAGGAGTTAGGAGTAAGAAAAACTCAAAACTAATTTCTGTTAATCGGTTAGTCAGTTAGACAGTTAATCTGTTAGACTGTTGATCAGTTAGTCAGTTGAATATTTTAATTAAAATAACAGACTAACAGACTAACCGAATAACAGACTAACTTTTTTATTATAGGCAGTTAATCTGTTATTTTAATTATTATATTTTATGTTTTTCTTGTCTTGCCTCTTTGTCTTGCCAGCAAAGCGTTGTCTTGCCCTTTAGTTTGTCTTGCTTTTATAATTAACTGAGGTACTTAATTACTGAGTTACTGGTTCAGGCAAACAAGATAAACCAGATAAACGTAAGAGACGGAACAGACCGAATAGACTGGTTTATTTAGCCAGGTTTGCTATTCCTTTTAAATCAAGAGTTTCAGCAATAGCTGTTAACGAAGAAGCATCTTTAAAATTATTTCCTTCTAATTGAACGAGAAACCTCTCCCCTATAAGAATTATGACTTCTGCTTCTTTATCTTCATAGTCATACCTTTCAATTCCAGAAAAACCTTTTATTGTGATTTTTTTGACATATTCTTCAGACGTATCTATCTCAAAATTCATGGCCATTTTTATCCCGGTGTACATCATAGGAACATATGCGCCGTCGACAATTTTTATATTCAGCTCCTTATCTTCAGCAGTATAACTTCGCTCGACTTCGCTAACTTTAAAATTTGCCATCGATACAGTAGAGCCTTCCGCTTCTCCTTCTGCCTCCCAGCCAGAAATGTCAATGAGAAAAGGAACTAACTCTCGCCAGTTGACAGGATCGACAGGCTCTTGACCTTGTGCAAAAATGCATAAAGATGAAACAAAAAAGAAAAGAACTAAAAAAGCAAAGATTTCCTTCGATTTCATTCTCCAATCCTCCATAATTTAAAAATAAGACCGTGCACCCAGCTCTGACTATACCCTCCCTGCGTTATCCATGCAGTTAGCTCAGGCAAGGCTGATCTGCCGCACAAGAGACTACTCTGCTACCGCTGCTACCTCCCGGTCCTGACGGGGTTCACAGAGAGCTCTTCGCACAGGACCCAAACCATCAACACCACTTACAAGGACACAGTCCAGAAAAAGTCCAGCCTCGGCAAGGAATTCGACCCCACTATAGCGGGTTGTGGGTTACAGGGCACCGCTGGCTCCCCATCTAGCACGGCCTAATTTTTCAATTACTTTTTGAACCTTTAAAATGTCCTGATCAGGTTAAAACCTGTAGGCCACTCCACCTCTAAGGATAAATCCGTCCCAAATTCCTGCTTCAACTCTTAAATGTATATGAGGAATAATTTCTGCTCTCAGGCCAAAATTCATTTGCAGAAGCGGAATTATATTAGGAATATTAGTATTAATATCTTCCTCGGCTTCTCTTAAAGTCTTTGAATCCGCCTCTCCGACTTCCTCGTCATATCCTGCCCACTTATAAACTCCAAGATAATCATAACTGACCTCTCCATTTAAAGAAGCTACACCAAAGCCAAGGACAAAATAAGGGCTTACTCTCCAAGTAGGCTTCATATCCCAGCGGAAGCTCAAGTTGGTAAAGAAAGGATTCAATTCAATCTTACCCTCAGCATCCACCTCAGCAGATGTGCCATTCTCAAATTGTTGCGTGACAGATCCTTGAACCGATAACCTCATATGGGTCTTCTCAAAAGAAATTCCGAAGCTAAAAGATCCGTCCCTGCCTTTAGGATAATACCTAATTTCCAGCCCATAATTCGAGCCACCCGAGTCAAAAGCGAGGTTCTGTTCAAAGCCTGTATCTTTCAATCCAGCATGGGACTCTCTAACCTCTCTGGATATTTCTTGTCTTATTTCATCGCTCATTTCGTCTATTAACTTGTCTTCGAACAATCCTTTCAGAAGATCAACTGTCCAGTGAGAAAAATGAACTTCTATCTCCAGCTTTCCTGCTATTTTATTATCAAAGAGATGAGGAATCTCTACTTTTGGTTCCTCTTGTTGAGCATGAGCACTATGAATAAAAAGGAGACAGATAAAAGCAATTAAGAAGAAAGATTTTTCTTTCAATCCTATTATTTTCATAACAATCTCCAAAAAATCCTAACTTTATCTTTATCTTTTGTCAATACTTATTCAGTCTGTTCGGTCTATTAAGTCTATTCGGTTAAAAAAAGTAAATAAACTCTTTTCTTCTTTAGTCGGTTCAACTTTATCTAATTTGTCTGGTTTATTTTGTTTGTCTGGTTAAAATTTGAGAGAAAAGGAACTGTTAGTCAGTTAGTTGGTTTGTCTGTTAAATATAATAATTAAAATAACAGATTAACTGCCTATAATAAAAAAGTTAGTCTGTTATTCGGTTAGTCTGTTAGTCTGTTATTTCAATTAAAATATTCAACTGACTAACTGATCAACAGTCAAACAGATTAACTGTCTAACTGACTAACCGATTAACAGAAATTAGTTTTGCGTTTTGAGCTTTGAGTTTTTCTTGCTCCTAACTCCTCACTCCTTACTCCTTACTACATTGAGTTTTGAGCTTTGAGTTTATTCTGTCTTGCCTTTCTTACTTTTTTACTTGACAGGGAAAAATTCAAGTGATAGAAAAAAACTATATTTATAAAAGGAGGCTTTAATGAAAAAAAAGATAATCTCATTCAGCGCCCTGTTATTATTTTTCCTTTCATTCATGCTCATTGCACAGACCCCGCCAGAAGAGTTTTTAGGCCATAAAGTCGGTGCTGACCGCAAGCTTGCAGACTATAACCAAATCCAGGCATATTTTCAAAAGCTCGACCAGGAATCTGCAAAAATCAAGGTTCTGACTATCGGCAAATCCACACTTGGCAAACCAATAATCATGGCCATCATCTCTACAGAAGAAAACATGGCCAAGCTTGACACTTACCGGGGAATCACGAAAAAACTGAGAGAAGCGAGAGATCTGACTCCTGAAGAGGCCAAAAACCTGGCAAAGGAAGGCAAGGCTATACTCCTTATAACCTGCAACATTCATTCTACAGAAATCGCATCCTCACAAATGGCTATGGAATTTGCTTACAAATTAGTGACAGGTAAAACTCCCTTTGATGCCAATAAAGCTCTTGATGATGTCATTGTCCTGCTCGTACCGACTAGTAACCCAGACGGCCAGCAAATGGTAACCGATTGGTACAGAAAATATGTGGGCACAAAATACGAGGGCGGACGGATGCCATGGCTCTATCATCATTATGCTGGCCACGATGACAACCGTGACTGGTTCATGTTCAACCTCGATGAAACAAAGGCTGTCACCAAAGTCCTGTATCATGACTGGATTCCTCAAATCCACATAGACCAACACCAGATGGGCTCCACAGGTGCTCGCCTCTTTATCCCGCCATTTATGGATCCACCTGTTTTTACTGTTCATCCTCTCCTCTGGCGCGGAGTTGGCCTTTGCGGAGCAACCATGGCTTATGACCTGCAGAAGAACGGTTTCAAAGGGGTTGTTTATGGAAGAAGTTTTACAGGCTGGTGGATAGGCGCCTGCGATGACACATCCTGGCTTCATAATACCATAGGCCTTCTCAGCGAAATGGCATCTGTTAGAATGGCCACTCCAATTTATATCGATCCGACTGAAGTTCCAAAATCCTATATCGAAAAACGCATGCAGTTTCCTGACCCCTGGCCAGGCGGTTGGTGGAGGTTAAGAGACCTCGTGGAATACGAGTTGACACTTTCTATGAGTCTTGTAAAAACAGCCCATCTAAACAAAGAAGATTTACTGTTCAATTTTTATAAGATGTGTAAGGACTCCATTGAAAAAAGGGGAGAAAGGCAGCCCTATGCTTTTGTCATTCCCAAGAAACAATACGATTATCCAACCGCACTCAGGATGCTTGACATCCTGAAGTTTGGCGGTGTAGAAATCCACCAGGCCAAAGAAGATTTCACTGCTGAAGGCAAAGTCTATCATGCTGGCTCTTTTGTAGTTCTGATGTCACAACCTTACAGGCCATATGCACAAGCTTTACTCGAAAAGCAAAAATACCCAGATATACGTCAATACCCTGGAGGTCCTCCTGTACCACCCTATGACAATGCCGGATGGACACTTCCTCTGCAGATGGGTGTAAGATGCGCTCAAATTAATAAATCCTTCAAGGCAAATCTCACAAAGCTGGATAAGATTCCATCTCCGTCCATTACACCGCTTCAAGGGACCACATCCTATGTCGTCCTTGATTCGCGCGTAAATGCCTCCTACTCAGTCGTATTCTCTCTTTTAAAAGAAAAGGCTGAAATCTACCGCTCCAAAGACACAATTAAAGGAGATAAATTCAAAGCAGCAGCAGGAAGCTTTATCATTAAAAATACACCCCAGGTACAGAAAAGCCTTTCCAGTCTTCTGGAAAAATGGCATGCTGCCGCCTACGAGCTTGAAGACATTGCTGACATCCCTAAAACCTCTTTAAAGAGATTTCGAGTCGGCCTCTATCAGTCCTGGAAATCCAATATGGACGAGGGCTGGACACGTTACGTTTTTGATGACTTGGGCATCCCTTACACAACACTTCACAACAAGGATTTCAAAGGCACAAAGAAAAAGAAAGTCAATTTAAGCGAAAAATTTGATGCCATTGTGTTTGCAGACGAAAACGCTGACATAATTAAATCAGGAAAGCCAAGTCCTTCATCACAGTATAGAAGATATTACTCTGGTACCATGCCACCTGAATATGAAGGAGGTATTGGCAAAGAAGGAGTAGAGGCTTTAAAGGCTTTTGTCGAACAAGGAGGCATTCTTGTCACACTCAACAACGCATGTGGATTGGTCTTTAAGGAGTTTACATCCCCTGTCAGGAATGCTCTCGAAAAAGTTGATCGTAGTAAATTCTTATGTCCCACGTCAATTTTGAAAGTCAAAGTCGACAATAAATCCCCAATCGGATATGGAATGCCAAAAGAAGCTGCTGTTATGTTCTCCCGAAGCCTGGCCTTGAGCACACAGGTTCCCTCCGGGGAATGGGATAGAAAAGTTGTTGCTAGTTATCCCCAAGAAGATATCCTCTTGAGCGGATGGCTTCTGGGAGAGGATGCCATTGCCCGCAAGGCCGCAGTCGTGGATGCCAAGTACAAAAAGGGGCACATTATTCTAATCGGGTTCCGCTGCCAGCACAGGGCACAATCCCATGGAACATACAAATTTCTGTTCAACGCACTGCTCTATCCAGAAATCAATTAAATACGGTTCTTCTCAAACTAATAAACACTCCCCCTCCGCCAAAGCCTAACATGATCAAAGCTTGAACAAAGGTCTTCCACTGGATTTGAGGTGAAAGGAAAAGGGCAAAAATAAAGAAATAAAGCCCTGCTCCAGCAATAACAACATAGATTCTCAGCATGATCTTCCATGCCCTGCGGTTTGTTTCAGGAGTATCCTTCGAAAAGAAATGATTATAAAGGAGCATGCCTGCCAAACAGAAAATGCCAAGTACAGCAAAAATCAGCCAGAAGAATTTCACCTGGCTTAAAACTTCTGGTGCAAGAGGAACTCCTGCTGCCACTGCCTCGGCTGGAGGGACAATTGGATTGAGGATTCTTTCGTATAGCGTTGCACCAAGGTTACTTCCAATCAAACTCCCGAAGACCCCATAGAGAAAAGCATAACCCATATAAACCGCCTTTTTATCCTGCGGAGCAACAATGCCTATGTAGCTGTAATATTTGGGGTGTGCGGTCATTTCCCCAAGGGAGAAAACAGCGATTCCGAGAATAAACATCCATGCGCTATGGGTAAAAGCTAAAACTAAAAATCCTCCTGAACCGATAATAATACCTGCGGCTATGACAGGAAATGCCTTGAGGTTTTTCACAATCCGGCTTACCAGAATAACGAGCAGGACAATAGTTCCAGCATTGATGATGGTGACAAACTCAGCATCAAATTTGAAAATTTTTAAAAATGGAATCTTTGCCATGAATTGGTCCACAGGAGTACGCGTGATGAAATCACGTAAATACCAAAGAACAGAACCAAACATCTGAAAATAAAGAATCCAAAAACATGAATAGACTACAATCAGCAACATGAAACGGGAATCACTCAATATAAGCATCGCCTCTTTCATCACCTGTCTGATGGGCTTTGTGCTTTCAGGCTTTTCCGGGTCTTTATAAAGAAAAATCGAAGGCAGAAGCATTAAAAAGCACCAGGCCGCAGAAGAAAAGAAAACATAGCGCCAGTTAAATCCCTTGATCCAACTGATGAAAAAAGGAGCAAGAAAGGCTCCCAGGTTAATGCTCCAATAGTAAACACCGAAGCCAAAACCGCTGTTCTCCTTTGTTGTTGTTCTGGCAACAGTTCCTGTAATAATCGGCTTGAACAGCCCGCTGCCTGTAGCCATTATCAAAAGGAAGAGAAAAATCAGTCCATAGGAATTAAAATTACCTGCCGCAAAATAGCCTAAGGTTAACAAAGAAAAGGCCACAATCAGCATCTTTCGATAGCCGAGCCGCTCGGCCAGCGCACCTCCAAAAATCGGCAGGATATACGTCAAGGCATAGACAAAACCTTGCAGAAATCCCACATCCTGCTGACGGAAACCGAGAACATCAACCAGATAGACTGCCAGAACAGCGTTCATCCCGTAATAAGCTCCGCGTTCAAAAAGCTCCATTAAGTTAGCAATCCAAAAAGTCTTTGGAAGAGAGGTCAATATATTCCCTTTTTTCTTTTCATCCATGCATTAACTCCTTTTTACATAAGACATAAAATGTAAATCGTCAATACAACTATCCCATTTACTTTGAATAAGCCTTTAAGTACTGGGCCCGAAAATAAGCCTCAGCCTCTCCTAAATCCCTAAACCTCAATTCCTGTTTTTTAAAGGAAAGCTCTCCTTTAAAATCCTCAATTCCTGAATATTGATGTTCATCCATCCATGTTTCCATTCCGCCTAGCAGATTTTTTATCTCATCAAGCCCCTTTTTGTAGAAAAGAGTACAAACTTGAACAGCCGAAGCGCCGGCAAGAATCTGTTTCACAATGTCTTCAGCCTTTTGAACTCCTCCAGATGAAGCAAGATCACAGTCAATCCTATCAGCTAAAAGAGCTATCCATCTAAGGGACTGATAGAAATTTCCTTTTCCGATGAGACTTCTTGTCTTAAGGTTTTCGACATCAATATCTGGCTCGAGGAACCAGTTAAAGAGGACAAGCGCGTCACAGCCAGCTTGTGCTAGCCTTCGCCCTAAATAAGGAACAGAAGTGATCTGTGATGTGAGCTTTACAGATACTGGAATGGAAACTTCTTTTTTTACTTCTTTAAGGATTTGAAGGTGTTGGTCTTCGTAAACTTTACAAGGTGAATCAATGTCAATCGGAAGGAAATAAATGTTCAGCTCCAGCCCATCTGCTCCGGCTTCTTGAATCTGCCTGGCAAAACTCGGCCACAGCTTCGGTGTTTGACAGTTTATGCTGGCAATAATGGGAATGCTTATATCCTTTTTTGCCTCTTCAATAATTCGGGTAATCGAGTGAGGAGCATACTCCAATAACCCCCCTCCCCTCATATAATCAAGGGCCTCTGGATGGACAGTATAGTCTCTATCTTGAATATCATCTTCTGCCAAAAACTGCTCTTCGAATATCGACTTCATTATCACTGCGCCCGCTCCAGCCTCTTCACATCTTTTTATTCCCGATGCACTCCTGGTTAAATCGCTGCTGCCCACGATTAACGGATTTCTAAGTTTTAATCCCATATAAGATGTGAATAAATCTGCCATGTTATTCTCCTTTATTTATTACATATCTTAAGTATTTAATCGAAAATTTTTCCAGGATTAAGGATATTTTGAGGGTCAAAGATATTCTTTATTCCCTTCATTAGTTCAATCGTTTCTAAATCCAGAACATAAAAAAGATACGGCTTTTTTACAATCCCGATTCCATGCTCTCCAGAAATCATTCCTCCCCTGGTTTTGCTGTCCTGATAAAGCGCCTCGCGAACTTTATCGATTTTTGTCCTCCATTCATCCTCTGAAAGAAGGACGCTCTTTCCATTCTCAAAGCGTGACTTCATGATATGGGTATGCACATTCCCATCCGCTGCATGACCAAAGGTTGGAAGCCAGATTCCGTACTTCTGTGAAACCTCTTGAACTCTTTTGACATGTTTAGCAATTTCTGCTCGAGGAACAACAATGTCGAGGATTTCAATAGTATGTGCCTTGATAGCCTCATAGATCTGGCTCCGGATTTCCAGGACTTGCTCCTGTTTTTTCGGATCGTCAGCAATAAATACATCAAGAGCTTCTCTTTCCAAACAAATTTCAGCCACAACCTCGGATAGCCTATCCATTTCTTCTTCACTCGAAGCATCAAGGATTATAAGAAGATAGGTGTTCCCCAGAGTGGATGGCCATTTCTTTTTCAGAAACTCCTCGGTTATCTGAATAACTTCTCGAGGAATGAACTCAACAGCCAAGGGAAGGATTTTTCTTCTTATTAAAAGAGGGACAGCTTCAATAGCATTTTCCAAATCATCATAAGGGATGATGAGTGAACGCATACATTGAGGTGAAGGCATTAACTGAATAATCGCTTTTGTGATTATCCCAAGAGTCCCTTCTGAGCCGATCATCAGATTCAGCAGGTTATATCCTGTACTGCTCTTCATAAGTTTGCCGCCGAGATGGATAGTAGTTCCTTTCGGAAGCACTACATCCAGCCCACGCACATAATTCCGGATGACTCCGTATTTTACTGCCCTTGCGCCTCCAGCATTCGTGGCAATAACACCTCCTATCATGGCACTCTCATCACCAGGATGAGGAGGAAAGAAAAGGCCTTCCTCTTCAACACCTCTATAAAAATCCATGAGTGTTACTCCGGCCTCTACAACAGCCATCTGATTCGCACTGTCAATCTCAATAATCCGATTCATCCTCTCAAGAGACAGCACAATGCCTCCTAAAGAAGGCACACAGCCCCCGCAAAGGCCGGTCGCCCCGCCTCTTGGTGTAACTGGAATCTTCTCCTTATTCGCAAGTCGAAGGATGTTTTCAACTTCTTCGGTAGTGTATGGTTTTACAACAACATCTGGTTCATGTGCTATGTCAAGCAAGGAAAATTCATCATGGCCGTAATCCAGCATTTGATCCGCATCAACGATCATATTTTTCTGGCCAACAATCCTTTCTAATTCTTTAATTATCCTCTCAGTCACTTTTTTATACATGATTTATAGTATGTTCTTTTTATCATTATTGAGAACACTAAGACTTTTTGCTAGTCTTTAAGTCTCTTGATCTCCTGATCCCAAATTCTTAATTTTGAGTTTTGAGTTTTGAGTTCTAATCTCCTCACTCCTCACGGCTTACGATTTCCCATTCTCTATTTTCCATATCTCATTCTATATTCACGACTTACGGCTCACAGCTTACGGCTTACGAGTATAGCTGGTATTCCTGCATCCTGCACAAGCTTATTAAAAACAGGAACATCGACTTCTAATATCTTATTTAACTTTTGAATCTGCTCGTCAGCCTTGGCCGATAATTCCTTAAAGACTTCATAGGATTGATCTGTCGGGCGAGCATCTGTACTTGCGACCACAGAGGCCAATGCTGCAATCTTATTGTCAAGCAAAATCGGAAAATTCAAGGGATCCTGACCGCTCTTGGATTTTGACTGGATAAGCACATCCTCTACTTCCTGAAGTTTCTTCTTGATATTCTTTCCTGCCCCAATAATCTCCTTTCCTTTCTCATGACCTCTAATCTTTTTGGAAAGGTCATTAATCTGTTTCTTTATATCACGCAGCCTGTTAATAACCCTGTTTACTTCAGTCATCTTGTCGCGGATTTTTAGAAGAAAATCAAACTGCTCCTGAAAAACTTCCTGAGTCGTTGAAATACGGGGATCTTTCTTCCACTCCCATGTCTGTATTATCTTTTTTTCGCCCATCGTCAGTCTGACTTGATACCTGCCTGGCACTGCAACAGGCCCACTGAGCATGCCGCCCCAGAGGATTGCACCGGGAACGCGTTCAGCATCCGGATAACGCATGTTTAAAACAAATCGATTCATCCCTTCTTCTGCACGAAAGCTCCGTAAGCCTGCCCTCCGAGACCTCATTGACATTGAGTCTTCAGATGTTTCTTCCCCTGCTCTGCCTGTGAATTTCCGGATGAGATTTCCTTCTGCATCCAAGAATTCAAGGGTTGTTCCTGGTTTTGGTTTCTCCCTGAAATAATAGTAAATAACCGTCCCACCTGGAGGATTCTGCCCGACATTGGGCCTGGGCCACCCAAAACCTCTCATGCGAAAAGCATTACGGGGCTTAAAGAGAAAGATATCTGACTTTGCCGCTCCATCTGTAATCTGATGCAAAGGAGTAAGGTCATCCAGAATCCAGAAAGACCTGCCATGTGTAGCTACAACAAGATCATCGTCTTTAACAACCATATCATGTATAGGTACTACAGGCAGGTTAAGTTGAAGTGTCTGCCAGTTCTCCCCATCATCAAAGGAGACAAACACGCCCGTCTCTGTTCCTGCATAAAGAAGCCCTTTACGCTTTGGGTCTTCACGCACCACACGGACAAAAGTGTTATCAGGAAGTCCATTAGTGATTTTTTTCCATGATTTACCATAATTTTCGGTCTTGTAAATGTATGGGCCAAAATCATCCAGCTCATGCCGGTCAACAGCTAAGTATGCTGCGCCAGCATCAAATGTTGAAGGATCAATCATGCTTATCAGGCTCCATTCGGGCATCTGTTTCGGCGTGATGTTTTCCCAGTTCTTTCCGCCGTCTTTTGTGATATGGACTAATCCATCATCCGAGCCAACCCAGAGGACATCCGGACCATGGAAAGATTCCGCAAGAGCAAATATGGCACAGTAATACTCAACACTGGTGTCGTCCTTTGTGATGGGCCCCCCTGACTTTTCCTGCTTTGTCTTATCATTTGTGGTAAGGTCAGGACTGATGACCTCCCAGCTCTGGCCTTCGTTTGTCGATTTAAAAAGGACCTGTGCTGCATGATAAAGAACATTGGAACCAAACCTGGAAACAATGATGGGAGCAGTCCATTGATAGCGGTACTTAAGCTCTGCCGCGCCCCATCCCATTGGATTTTCAGGCCAGGCTGTGATGACCCTCTGCTGCCTTGTTTTATAATCCCACCGTGTGATCAGGCCGCCGTAACTCCCTGCATAGACGATATCAGGATTGTCATGGCGTGGAGCAATATGGCCGCTCTCTCCACCTCCAACTGGGTGCCAATCCGGCTTGTCAATGCCACCTCCTGAGGTGCGGCTGGCAATACGCACAGTACTGTTGTCCTGCTGGGCTCCATAGACCCAGTAAGGAAACTGATTGTCCGTTATCACATGGTAAAATTGAGCAGTAGGTTGATTGTCCTGCGCTGTCCAGGAAACCCCACCGTTGTAGGAGACATTTGCTCCCCCATCATTTCCGTTTATCATACGCTTTGGATTCTCAGGGTCAATCCACAAATCATGATTATCGCCATGAGGAACGCGAATGGAAGTATAGGTCTTTCCTCTATCCACAGAACAATAAAGGCCGGTGTTTAATACGTAAACAGTCTCCGCATCCTTCGGATCAGCATAGATGCGGCTGTAATACCAGGCTCTCTGCCGCAGGCGTCGCTCATTATTCATTCTAGACCAAGTCTCACCTCCATCATCAGAACAAAAAACACCACCATCCATTGCCTCTATGATGGCCCAGACACGGTCAGGCTTTGCTGCTGACACAGTCACACCGATTTTCCCGAGCATGCCTTTAGGAAGGCCTTTGTTCCGGGAAATTTCTTTCCATGTGTCCCCACCGTCAGTGGATTTAAAAAGGCCGCTTCCCGGCCCACCGCTTGTAAGACTGTAAGGCGTACGGCAAGCTTCCCAGATGGCCGCATAGATAATCCTTGGATTCAAAGGATCCAAGATAAGGTCGATTGCACCTGCTTTATCGCTGCGAAATAGAATTTTTTTCCATGTTTCACCGCCATCTTCTGTCCGGAATACTCCTCTTTCCTGATTTCGCCCATAGATATGGCCAAGAGCTGCCACATAGACAAGGTCCGGGTTTCGCGGATGAATCCTCACTCTAGAAATCTGGCTTGTATCAGCAAGTCCTATATGCTTCCATGTCTTTCCAGCATCTGTAGACTTATACATACCATCACCATGAGAAACATTGCCTCTGATCGGCGCCTCGCCCATGCCCACATAGACCACATTTGGATCCCATTCGGAGATAGCAATGGCTCCTACTGAGCCAGTCTTAAAAAAGCCATCAGATACAGGTTTCCAATTCAACCCACCATCTTCTGTCTTCCATACTCCTCCACCAGTGGCTCCAAAGTAATAGGTAAAAGCCTGGCTGTAAACTCCTGCCACTGCTGTAACACGCCCACCACGAAAAGGTCCGATGCAGCGCCACATCATCGCCTTATAGAGACTTTCATCATAGCGGTTTATCTTCTTCGAAGGCTCATACGAACTCCAACCAGAACCGACTACAAAAATGAATAGAAATAAAACAATTAAGCCTGTTACTATAGAAAATTTAGATGATTTCATAAATAAAACTCCATTTCTCAGTTTATCCCTAAATCCGGACAAAGGTTTTATAATCAAAATAAGTGATTAAGTAAAGAGATTTCAATCATTTTGGTTTATCTGGTTTGTCTTGCTTTTCACTCCTAACTCCTCACTCCTTACTAGACTTGAACTTTGAGTTCTGAGTTACTTCTGTTCTCGGTTTTGTCTTTTTCTTCCTGAACGCTAGAACAATCAAAGGCGGCGTGATAATAGTTGTAAGTAGCGACATTCCAAGTACAACGGTGTAAATCTTTTGAGTAATTGTCTGAAGTGAAATACCTATGAGCCCCACGATAATCCCTACTTCTCCCCGGGGAATCATACAGACACCCGTCTGAATCCTGGTTCTCCAATTTTCATTCCAACAGGCCAGAGCTGAACCGATCATCTTGCTAACTGCTGCAACCACAGATATCAGCAATACTAAAAACAGTAAATCTGGCTCCAAGAATGCTCTGGGGTTCAGATGAGCACCCATCATTACAAAAAAGAAAGGAAGAAGGAATTCAGTGACGTATTGAACTTTCTTTTCCAGGTCATAGACTCCGGCCAGCTCATCGATCATTATTCCTGCCATAAAAGCCCCGATTATGGCCGCAAGGCCGATCACATCAGCCAGTAATGCCAGACCCAAACAAAGGATAACAGAGATACCAAAGGGCCCTTCAGGTATATTTAACTTTTCAATCCAGCGACGCGTTCTTTTGGCCAGTCTCGGCCCCCAGAGAGTCAAGAATCCCACAAATACTATGGATTCAGCGACCAGGAGGGAAAATTCGAGTGTATGGAATTCCCCTTTTGCCAGACCTTTAACCAGAGCAAGAACAATCAGAGCAAGTATATCATCCAATACGGC
>DAOVDU010000101.1 GCA_030669305.1 Candidatus Aminicenantota bacterium | reverse complement strand
CAAAACAAACTCTATCATATGGGAATCCGAGGAGGAGTATCTAGAAATAATCTAGCCCATGCTAATGAGAATCGTGATTGGCGGATCTATGCTGATTTTGCTCAGGTTCTCATTCATCAAGCCAGAAGCTTATATGCAGATGATGATTTTGGTGTAGAGTTGGACCAGACGGTTTATGCACTCGATACAACAACTATTGATCTATGCCTATCGCTTTTCCCATGGGCGAAATTCCAGAAACGCAAAGGTGGGATTAAGTTACACACAGCATTAGATTTACGTGGCTCTATCCCTACATTCATTAAAATAACAGATGCAAAAGTTTACGATTTATGTATTCTCGACGAACTTATTCCAGAAGCTGGTTCTTTCTACATTATGGATCGAGGATATCTTGATTTTCAACGACTCTATACTCTTAACCAGCTCAATGCATACTTTCTTATCCGTGCCAGATCCAACATTAAATTTCGAAGGATCTACTCTCATCCAGTCGATAAGAGCCTAGGTTTAAAATGCGATCAGATAATCGCTTTGACTGGAGTCTATTCACCCCAGTACTACCCGGAGAAACTGCGACGAGTTCGTTTCTTCGATGCAGAGAACCATAATAATTTGATCTTTTTAACAAATAATTTTATTCTTCCTTCCTATACCATTGCACAGCTTTACGAATGTCGATGGCAGATAGAACTGTTTTTCAAATGGATCAAGCAGCATCTTCGTATAAAATCTTTCTACGGAACATCGGAAAATGCTGTAAAAACGCAGATATGGATTGCTATTTCTGTTTATTTGCTCGTGGCCATTATTAAAAAGCGTCTGAATTTAAAGATGAGTCTCTACACTTTTTTGCAGATTTTGAGCGTGACTGCTTTTGAGAAAGTTCATATTTTACAAGTACTTAGAGAGTTTTCCGACACAGAACAACCGGATGATACTTGTAAGCAGTTGAATTTATTTGAGTTATGATGGGACACTAGTGATCATGTCCCCATTTTATTTGTCCCCATTTTATTAGTTTTATTCCCATTTTATTCAATATATACTATGCCAATTTAAAGCATTTAATCCATTTGACTATTCTTCTATTCCTTGATATTCTTTTGCCACCCTAAACAGAAGGGACAATAATGGGTAATAGATGTCCTAAGTGTCAGTTTGATAATCCTCCTGATACCTTATATTGCGGCAGGTGTGCAACTCCCCTTCCATCTCCAAAGGATATCCCTGTCTCCCATACCAAAACCCTGGAAACCCCAAAAGAAGAGCTAACCACAGGCTCTACCTTTGCGGGGCGATATCAGATTATTGAAGAACTAGGTAAAGGTGGCATGGGGAAAGTCTATAAAGTTCACGACACAGAAATAAAAGAAAAAGTAGCTTTAAAGCTCCTAAAATCTGAGATAGATGCTGATGAGAAGACCATAGAGCGATTCAGGAATGAAATCAGGTTAGCCCGTAAAATCGTACATAAAAATGTTGGGCGCATGTATGACCTTGGAAAAACAGAGGGATGCTATTTCATTACTATGGAATATGTGCCAGGGCAGGACTTAAGGGGATTGATTAGACAAACAGGTCAATTAACAGTAGGAAAAGCTATTTCCATAGCAAGCCAAGTTTGTGAAGGGCTAACAGAAGCACATAGATTGGGAGTAGTGCATCGTGATTTGAAACCCAGCAACATCATGATAGACAAAGAGGGCAATGTCCGAATCATGGACTTTGGGATAGCCCGCTCCCTCAAAGCTAAAGGAATTACAGGTGCTGGAGTTATGATCGGTACGCCAGAGTACATGTCTCCAGAGCAAGTCGAAGCTAAGGATACAGATCAGCGGGCGGATATTTATTCATTGGGAGTCATCCTATATGAGATGGTGACTGGAAGGGTTCCTTTCGAGGGAGATACGCCTTTAAGTATTGCTGTGCAACATAGGAGTGATATTCCGAAGGACCCAAGGAAACTCAATACACAGATACCGGAAGACCTCAGCCGGATGATCCTCAAGTGCTTGGAAAAGGATAAGGAAAAAAGGTGCCAGAGTGCAGGGGAATTGCGTTCTGAACTAACCAGAATAGAGAAAGGAATTCCCACTACAGAGAGAGTTGCACCTAAGAGAAAGCCCATCACTTCAAAGGAGATAACTGTTACATTTAGGCTGAAAAAGCTTTATATTCCTGCTTTAGTTTTTATCGCTCTGATAGCTGCAGGAGTGGTTATCTTGAAGCTTCTCCCTAAAAAACAAACCGTGCCCATTCCTGCCGGTAAACCTTCACTTGCTATTATATATTTTGAGAATAACACAGGAGATGAAAGCCTCGACCACTGGAGGAAGGCAATAGCTGAGTTATTAATTACTGACCTCTCACAATCCAAATACATTAAGGTCTTAGCTAGAGATAGGCTTTTCAATATTCTGAATCGATATAACTTATTGGAAGCAAAAAGTTATTCCTCAGAAGACTTAAAGAAAGTAGCTAATCGAGGTGGGATTAACCATATTTTACAAGGAGGCTATGTAAAAGCAGGTGAGACTTTTCGAATAAATTATGCACTTCAGAATATAAACTCAGGAAAACTTCTCGGTTCTGATTCATTGCAAGGGAGAGGAGAAGAAAGTATTTTTTCAATGGTAGATGAGCTGACTAGGAGAATAAAAGCGAATTTTAAACTTTCTGCTGAGGAGATAGCACGTGATATAGATAAGGATGTGGGAGTGACAACCACAAGTTCTCCCGAAGCTTTTAAGTATTACAGCCAAGGAAGAAAGTATATCAATATGGGAAATGATCGACAGAGTATCCAATTTATGGAGAAAGCAATCACTGTTGATCCTGAGTTTGCCATGGCCTACAGATCCATGGCCGCGAGTTATGAAAATCTGGGTTATTTTTTTAAGGCGAAGAAGTACAGCCAAAAGGCTTTTGAATTAAGCGATCGACTATCGGATAGAGAGCGCTACTTAATCCAGGGAGATTTCTACCGTATGTCAGAAGAGACATATGGGAAGACCATCGAGGCGTATAATAAATTACTAGAGCTCTATCCAGAGGATAAGGTGGGAAATCTTCATCTGGGGCTAGTGTATGTGTTTTTAGAACAGTGGGATAAAGCCATAGAACAATTCGAAGTGAACATACAGAATAAAGAGGAAGCTTTTCATTCCTATATGATGCAGGCCTTTGTATATATGGCCAAGGGATCATATAATAAGGCCAGGGAAGTTCTTGAGTATTACCTAAATAATGTTTCAGATAATGGTTATATCCATTATATGTTAGCTGGTTATTATCTTTTTCGAGGTAAATATGATTTTGCCTTTGTCGAATTGGATAAAGCTTTTACCCTTAATCCAGCTTTTTATTCCATTTTCTTGATGAAGGGAGGTATTTACATTTTTAGGGATGATTTGATTGAAGCAGAAAAAGAATATTTGAAACTTATGGAAGTAGAGGAACAAGCAGCTCATTTATTCAGTGGAGATAGTTTGGGAGCTCTATACTTATTACAGGGAAGGTTTGAACAGTCAATGGACCAGCTTAAACAAGGAATCGAACTGGCAGAAAAGCTGGATGAAAATAGATGGAATAGTTATTTCCATCTAAACTTAGCGTATTTATATCAAAAATCAAGAAATTACGAGAAGGTTTTGGAAGAGTGTGAAAAAGCATGGAACATTGCAGTTGAGATAAAAAATTTAAGTTTGCAAATACAAATTTTGCATTTTAAGGGATTGAGCTACCTTGAGAGGAAATCAATGGATGAAGCACAGAAAGCTGCAGTTGAGCTAAACGAGTTGATTGAAAAAGGTATGAACAGGAAACATAGAAGATATTATCTTCATCTGATAGGGATGATTGAGCTTGAAAGAGAGAATTTTTCAGAAGCTATGGAATGTTTTAAGAAAGCCATATCTTTGTTACCTTCTCAGTATATAATAATGTCAGAAATTGGCCTTACTAATCATGCTTTATTTATTAATTCTTTAGCTTTGACTTATTACAGGGCAAAGGATCTAGAGAAGGCTAAGGAACAGTATGAAAAGACAACTCTCCTTACAACAGGTAGACTATGGAATGGTGATACCTACGCCAAGAGCTTCTATATGCTGGGGAAAATTTTTGAAGAACAAGGCCTGAAAGCCAAAGCCATAGAGCATTACCAGAAATTCCTCTCCCTCTGGAAGGACGCTGACCCTGGTATTGTTGAGGTTGAGAATGCGAAGAAGAGGCTGGCTGGGCTGAAAGGTCAGTAATCTTATATATTTTTATGTCAATCTGGTGGAGGTTGGAAGTGAATAATAAACAATTATTATCCAGAAAACTTAGGACAGTTGTTTTCTTCAGTTTAATCCTGATTTTGGTTTTTTTGGTATTTCCGACTGAAGAAATTGTGAAAATCCCGAAGGGAATCGAAAGACTTAAGAATCGGATTGATGGCGTGATACAAAATGTTGAAGGAACAATCGGAGTCGCCGTCAAACATCTTGAAACAGGAGAGGAGCTTTACATCAACGGCTCCACATCCTTTCCGATGGCGAGTGTTTTTAAAATCCCGATATTTGTAGAAGTGATGGCTCAGATAATAGAGGGAAAATTTACTCTGGATGATGAAATAAATGTGCAAAAGCCAGATCAGCATTTGGGAAGCGGGATGCTTTCGGATCTCGATGCGCCCGGAATTCGTTTATCCGTCCGGAACCTGATCAACCTGATGATGATGATTTCCGATAATTCGGCCACGGATATTCTTTTAACGAAAGTCAGCGCAGAGAAAGTAAACAGCCGATTGCAGTCTTTCGGTATTGATCATATGACTGTGAATCGGACTTGCCAGAATTTGATACTGGATACTATAGGTGTGGACTCCGAAAAATATAAGGGGATGACTCTCGAAGAAGTGACAAAAACCTATAGGAAGGAACTGGAAGACAATCCTCAAGCCTTTGAAGAGGCGACAAAAAAATTCAGCCAGATTCAAAGAGACCAGAGCACACCTCTAGCCATGAACAGACTTTTGGAAATGATCTTCAAAAAAGAGATTCTCGATCCTGGAAGCTGTGAACATATCATTTCTGTCATGCTCAAATGTCAGACAGGAGAGCAGAGGATTAAGGGAGACCTTCCGGGAAGAGTCAAGGTGGCCCATAAAACCGGCACCATCGGGGGGACGGTTAACAATGTTGGTATTATTTATCTTCCTGATAATCTGGGCCACGTTGCACTAACAATTTTTTCTAAAGACATGGAATTGAAAACAAGAGAGGTCGAAGACAAAATTGCTCAAATAGCGAGATTCGTCTTTGATTATTTTTATTTCACTTCAGAAGAATAACAGAATAAAAAGTGGAAATCTTAACAGACTTTTAACAAACTCTAAGTATGGGGAGGAAGGATTAAAAGATGGTCCACTCGCACCAGTGGCATCAAACAAAAACGAAGCTGGAAGAGCAAAGAACAGAAGAGTGGCTTTAGGAAACTGGTCAGAGGGCGAAAATTTTACAAAAATGAGAGAATATTTTCAGAAACAAAAAAGAAATTACTATAAAATATTCTGAAGAGCCGCCAGCACAAAAAGCCAATTTTGGGCAAAGGGTTTGACACGGACAGAGAAAAGATTATTGAATACCGTGGATCTGAGGGCATTATTTTTATAGCAAAAAGATTTATACTATGAAATCATTTAATATATTGATCGAGAGCAGAGGAAAGAATAAATGGCCAGATTATATGAGTACCAGAGTAA
>DAOVDU010000006.1 GCA_030669305.1 Candidatus Aminicenantota bacterium | reverse complement strand
AAAAAAACACTTGAATCCTTGAACCCTTGAATCCTCGAACCCTTTGCATCAACTAATTGGGAGAAGAACCTTATTTTATTATTAATCCTTAAAGGAATATTTTTTGCATTAAACATTCAACCCTAAACCAGTCTCTATTCTTGCCTTAAACATTAAACATTCAACCTTAAACCAAAATAGGTTTCGGTCATTGAGATTTTGGTGCTTATTTGGTACTTGGAAATTGTAATTTGGAATTTAGTCTTTAGGCCAGTCTAGAAAGTCGTGCTTCTTTAGCTTTTACTCATAAACACAGCGATAAAATTCAACTCAGAAATATTGCTACAGACAATCTTGATGACAGCTGCTATAGGGACTGCCAAAATCATCCCTGGGATTCCCCACAACCATCCCCAGAAAAAGAGAAAAAAAAGAACAACCAGAGGACTTAGCCCTAAGCCTTTGCCTATCACCCTCGGTTCAATGAAATTACCCATGATCATCTGAATAGAAATCAAGATAATAAGAATCCATAAAGCTTGCCACAGTGTTTCAAATTGAAACACAGCGATAGCTACAGGAAAAGCGGTAGCGATGATGGAACCAATATTAGGGATGTAATTCAGAAGGAATGTAAGAAAACCGAAAACAATAGCAAAATCTACACCAAAAAGCAGGAGGATTATTGTAGTGAAAATTCCGGTGAATAAGCTGACTACAGTTTTAATGGCCAAATATCTTTGAATTTGATAATCAATATTCTGGAGAACATCGCTAATCTTCAAGGCTCTAGCATCACTAAATGAGTTTTTTATTTTCGCTTTTGCCCTTCCTCGGCCGGCCAAAATGAAAATAAGAAATATGAAAATCAAGAAAAGATTTGAGATAAAAGCGAAAAAAGGTCCAAGAGAGGAAAGAAGAAAGCTTCCTATCCTGCTCAAATCAAGTTGTTCAACCCAGTTAAAAGGTTCCCATTCAAGGCGCGAAAGCTTAAATTTTTCCTGAATAGAGGTTAAGATCGAGCTGATATTTTGTTCATATTTTGAAAATCCAGAGGCAAAAGTTTTCCCGCTAGAATAGAAAAGAGCTCCTAGAAGGTAAATTACTAAAAAACTTACTATGAGAATCAAAATAATAGAAACTACCTTGGGGATTTTTAAACGGGTTAAAAAATCTAAGACTGGAGAGAGCATAAAGGAAAGAAAGATGGCTAAAAAAAATGGAAAAAGAACAGGTTTAGCAAGCCATAAAACTACACCTCCGATAAAAACAACAATAATAATGAGACAGGCAGTGATTACTTTATTTCCATTCATTGAATTATTTTAGTTTTAATCATTATAATCATATTTAAAGCTGAAATCAAAAGCATAATTTCAGTTTGTTCGGTTTATCTGGTTTATCTGATCAGTTATTTAGTTAATCCGTCAGTCAGTTTGTCTGTTAAATATTTTAATTAAAATAACAGACTAACAGATTAACTGATAAACATACTAACCGATTAGAAATTCTCCCCGTAAAAGGTGATAAACTTGATGTAAATATCACCCCTATAATCACCTGAAAAGACGATTGACCCTTTTCCTGTATTGTTTAAAATTAAGATTAAAATTACTTTAATAATCATGGAATTATAATGGAGTATAAAACCAGTCAAGAAAACGGACTCAAGAAAAAGCACAATGCTATGAAAGTTCTCATTGCTGAAGATGATTTAATCTCTTGCAAAGCCTTAGAGAAGAGTATTAAAGAATGGGGTTATAAAGTTGTCGTAGCAAGAGATGGTGAAGAAGCTTGGCAAATTGCAAAAAAAGATAAAATCCACTTGGCTATCTTAGACTGGATGATGCCAGGAATGAATGGAGTTGAGCTTTCCAGGAAAATTCGTCAGGAATATCAAGATAAAAAGTCAAAATATGTTTATATTATTTTGCTCACAGGCAGGGATAAGCAGGATGACATCATTCAAGGACTATCAACAGGTGCTGATGATTATATGACCAAACCTTTTAGCTTCCAAGAGCTGAAAGTAAGGCTTCAGAATGGCGAGCGTATCATCAAACTTGAAGAAGAACGGATTAAACTAGCAAGTTACGATAGCCTGACGAAAATATGGAACCATAACAAAATCTTAGAGTTTCTTGGTGAGGAACTAGAACGTGGGAAAAGAGACAATCAGTCAACTGGAGTTATCATGGCTGACATTGATTATTTTAAGCAAATTAATGACTCCTATGGCCATCTGGTCGGAGATAGTGTACTTATTGAAGTGGCCAGTCGTCTAGAAAAAACTCTCAGAACATACGATAAGATTGGTCGCTATGGAGGAGATAAAATTGGTCGCTATGGAGGAGATGAAATGCTTGTCGTTATCCCCAACTGCAACGAGGTCAACGTCAAGCAAATCGGAGAACGCCTATGTCTTTCTGTAAGCCAAGATGAAGTATACACAGAGGCAGGCGATTTAAAAGTCACTATCAGCCTCGGCTGCGCTTCTTCCGAAACCTATCTTAATGCATCAGGAAAATATCTTGTTCAGGTCAGTGACAAAGCGCTTTATTTAGCTAAAAAGGAGGGACGAAATCGTATCGTTCTTGCGAATTCCCCCAAACAAAATGAATAAAAATCTGAATACTCATTTTATCCTCAGAGCATAGAATGCAACAAGAAAAAGATAAAAAAGAAGAATTGTTAGAAGGTCTTGAAGTTCGCAGAGAAATCCCAGAACGCAAGAAGGCTGAGGAAGCTATTCAGAAAGAAACAGCAAAACTTTCAGCGATGATCTCTGGCATGGAAGAAGGCGTAATCTTCGCTGACAAAGAAGATCGCATTGTGGAAGTAAATGATTATTTCCTGAAGTTTGTTAACAGGAAGAGGCCAGAAATTATAGGAAAGACTCTCTGGGATTTCTATTTTGGTCTATCATTCGAAGAACTAAAAAAAAATATAGTAAATTTCAAACAAAACTCTCATTCTCCACCAATAATTTTACAAAAATCCTTACATGGTATAGAGACAATTATTCGTCTTCAACCTATTTACCATAAAGAACAATATGATGGAATCATACTCAACCTGATAGATGTGACTGAACTTATTCATGCCAAAAAAGAAGCTCAGACTGCTGATGGCGCCAAAAGTGAGTTCCTTGCTAACATGAGCCATGAAATTCGAACACCTATGAATGGTATCATAGGAATGACAGAATTAGCTCTCAAGACCGAGCTGACCCCTGAACAGCGAGAATATCTTGAAGGAATAAAGTCGTCAGCTGAATCCATGATGGCCTTAATCAACGACATTCTTGACTTTTCCAAGATAGAAGCTAGAAAGCTCGAGCTTGAGTCTACAAGTTTTAACCTGCAAGATTTTATTTATGATACTGTTTCTTCACTTGCCTTCCAAGCTCATAAGAAGAAACTTGAATTCTTATGCAACATTCCACCTCATATATCATACAATATCATAGGTGATTCCAAACGTCTGCGCCAGATCCTTAATAACCTCATCAGCAACTCCATTAAATTCACTGAAAAAGGTGAAGTAGTTGTCCATGTACAAGAAGAGTCAAAGACAGATGAAGATGTCTGCCTCCGCTTTACTGTAAGTGATACAGGAATAGGCATCCCTGCTTCCAAACGCCAAGTGATATTTGACGTCTTTGCCCAAGCAGATGGCTCCATGACCCGTAAATATGGCGGAACAGGGCTTGGTCTGGCAATATCATCTCAGTTAGTCGAGCTAATGGGTGGACGAATCTGGGTTGAGAGCGAAGAAGGGAAGGGGAGTAAATTTCATGTTTCTATAAGTTTCGACTTGCAGAAGCATTCAGAACAGAAGCTAGGGCATGCGGAACTTCTAGATTTCAAGGGTCTCCCAGTCCTGGTGGTGGATGATAACACAAGCAACAGACATATCCTCAAAGAAATGTTATTAAACTGGAATTTGAAGCCTGCAGAAGCAGAGAGTGGTGGGGAAGCATTGTCTCTCATAGATCAAGCCAAAACATCAGGTACTCCTTTTTCCATAATCCTCCTTGACGCATTTATGCCTGGAATGGACAGCTTCATGCTCGCAGATTACATCAAACAAAATCCTGACATAGCCAAGTCCACAATTATGATGCTCACTTCTGGTACAAATCACAGCGATGCTAATCCCTGGCAAAAACTGGGAGTTTCAGCACATCTTGTAAAGCCTATTAAGCTATCCGAGCTTCAGGATGCTATAAACCTAGTTCTTGGGATCGCTCCTAAAGAAGAACCCGAACCTCTAACAGACAGACAACCATCAAAAGCCGCCCATGGAGCCTATCGTATTCTTGTTGCTGAGGACAACATTGTTAACCGAAAATTGGCGTTCTTCATCCTTGAAAAGCAAGGGCACCAAGTCACAGGATCCTGTGATGGAAAAGAAGTATTAGAGGCTTTGGAAAGTGACATTTTTGATCTTATCCTGATGGATGTGCAGATGCCAAAAATGGATGGCTTCGAGGCCACTGCTGTCATTAGAGAAAAGGAGAAAAAAACCGGCGCTCATATCCCGATTATTGCAATGACTGCCCACGCTATGATAGGTGATCGGGAACGGTGTATAGAAGCCGGCATGGATGATTATATCTCTAAGCCACTTAAAGCTGACAGACTCTTGAATTTGATAGAGCACGTAGCCACCAAAAAAAAGAGGGCTCAAAGTGAATATTTAACATCAAAAAAAATTGAATTCTGAGGAATTGAGATAAAAATGATAAAGGTACTCATTGCAGAAGATGACCCCGTATCTTCCAAAATTTTAAAAAGAAATATGACAAAATGGGGGTATGAGGTTGTTATCACAAAAAATGGTGAAGAAGCCTGGCAAGTTATTCAAGACGATAAAAAAATAAGCCTGGCTATTCTTGACTGGATGATGCCTGAGATTGAAGGAGTTGAACTCTGCCGAAAAATTCGCCAAGAAAAGAAAGAAAAATATCTATATATAATCCTACTCACATCAAAAGACCGCCAAGAAGATATTATTGAAGGCTTTAATGCCGGAGCTGATGATTATATCACTAAACCTTTTAAATACCTTGAATTGAAAGCTCGCCTTAATACTGGTAAACGAATCATCGAGCTTACAAATGAGCTTGAAAGGCTGGCAAATAGAGACAGCTTGACAAAGCTCTGGAACCGAAGGAGTATTCTCCGAACCCTAGATAAAGAAATTCATCGCAGTCATAGAGAAAATAAACCTGTTGCTATTATCATGCTCGATATCGATAATTTTAAAAAAATCAATGACACATACGGACATCTCTGCGGCGATTCTGTTTTGCAAAAGATATCTTCTCGTTTGAAAAAAAATACACGTAAATATGATGAAATTGGCCGATACGGCGGGGATGAACTGCTCATGATTCTTCCAAATTGCACTTTGTCCAATGTAAAAAAAATCGCAGACCGCATTCGCCACTTTGTCTGTGACCGAAAAATAAAGACTGAAACAGGTCCTATGAGTGTTACAATCAGCATTGGTGCCGTCTCAACAGAAACCATTCCAGATATTTCTGCTGAAGAACTAATAAAAGCTAGTGATAATGCACTATATAAAGCAAAAAATAAGGGACGGAATTGTATTGTTACCAATTGATGAGTTAATAAGATAAGAGTTCAAAAAATGAGAAATGAACAAAATTCAAAAATCATTGATTATTCCTCTGCCCTGGAAAGAGTAGGCGGGGATGCATCCTTTCTTAAAGAACTCATTGATCTTTATATCGAAGATTTTGGAGAAAAATTCGTCCAGCTTCAAAAAGCTGTTGAACAAGAAAATCTTGATCAGGTTAAAGAGATTGGACATAGTTTAAAAGGCTCATCTGGAAATTTAAGCCTACCTTCACTTCAAGAAGCCTCTTATCAAATGGAAATGGCCGGAAAAGAAAAAAATATTGAGAAAGCAAAAAAAGCTTTAACTCTTTTAGACCAAGAGTTCAGACAATTAAATGAATTTCTGTTAAAAAATAATTAGAACATAAATTCCAAATTAAATATTTCTCAAATTCTGAATCAATGTTTTCAAATACCTCTCCCCTACTTCTTTAAAGCCTTCCTCAATTTTCATCACTCCACAGATATAATTCCCAACTCTTGCTATATAAATATTGTGGTAGTAACGGTCTTCAAAACAATACCCCATAGGAATTTCCTGAATATTCTCCTTATTCTTTGCATCCAGATATTGTCTTAACATTTGTTTTGTTTTTTCTTCACTCTCACCCTCAATCAGAAAACAGTCAAAATCAAGGTTTTCGAGCCGATAAATAGCTAAATAGCCATCGTGTAGAAAATCATAGCCCATGAAATTGCGCAAAAAAAACTTTTCAGTATTTGGAATCAGTCCCTCCTTAGGAAAGGCTTTTAAAAGAACAGGAAAAGCGTCTTTATCTTTAACCTTTTTCACAATTTCCTGAGCAAAGAGCTTCAGATAGTCATCAGAGTTCCCGTTACAGTCGAAACAAAGAAGCTTGATATAATATTTGCCGACCAGAAAGTTTAATGCCTCATCTTCTAAATATCCTTGGGTTCCAACAGAGATAAATTTATTATCAGGATAGCGCTCAACACTGTAGATGCCGAAAGAATTCTTTCCATTCCCCATGTCATAGATCTCTACGGCAACATTGAATTCAGAATCCCTCCTTTCATATTGAGCAACGATCAACTCTTTGAAATCATAAGCGAGGTATATCTCCGCAGCTCCGTTTATATACTCAAAAAGATTCTCAGGAAAATAATTTTGTGGCGATTCAGCAGGTTTCCACGAAGCTATATCAGGTAAAAGGAAGCCGAGGGCTGAATCATTTTTCCCCTCTGTAAGGATACTATTTACACATAAAAAAGAACCACAAAGAATAACCGCCAGAAATATTTTAACATTTTTTCCAGCCATTAAAATTTTCATTATGAATACTCCATTTTAATTTTCAACTATATTAGTCTTTAAAACCTTTTTTTACAATGCTTTGTTATCAGAATAACTCAAAACTCAAATCTCAAATCTCAAAACTTGTGAAGAGAATATATAATATAATGCAAAAACTCAATCAACGATACTTTATCTAATTATATAACAAATTTGGTTCTTCTCCCGATTAGTTGATGCAAAGGGTTCGAGGATTCAAGGATTCAAGGGGTCAAGTGCTTTTCTTTCTAACGAAGTGCTTTGAGCATCCTCTCAACCTCTCCTATCCCCTCCTGTAGTATCTCTAATTTACCAGTCTCAATATAACACCCATTAGGGAATCTTTTTGTTATTTTGTAAATTTCTAAACATAGCTGATAGAACCTTTGCCAAACGTTCTGCTCTTTGTAACTTTTCAGCACGTCACTCGAACCCCTGACCCCTTGACCCCTTGAATCCTTATGATCCTACCAACTCTTTTGGAGAAGAGCCACAAATTTTAATTATTCCCTCAAAGGTTTTTCTAGAATGCGTTGTCAAATTTATGGAATCGGTTTAAACTCCATATGTTGTCTTGCTAATCTTGACATAGATCTAAATGAGGAGTACTTTTTAACTGTAATGTCCAGGTCAAAAGTCGTCATTATCAAAGCAAAAGGAGTCCTAACACGGGATGAAGTAAACCAAAAGAAACTCATACATATGTTTAATCGAGGACTTTGCATCTTAACAGGACAAAGAAACTTGAAGGAAAGCCTTCGCATCCTTTTTAATGAAAGGGACAGAGTCGGAATAAAAATCAATACACTGAGCGGAAAAATGCTCTCTACACGCCCAGAGATCCCTCTATCTTTAGCAAAATTTTTAGAAGATTGCGGAATCCATCAAAAAAACATCATTATCTGGGACCGCACCAACCGCGAATTAAAGAATGCAAAATATCGCATAAATATTAATCGCAACAGCATTAAGATTTTGGGAACAGATACGCAGGGTGTTGGCTACAATAGTAAACTTATATCACATCTTAACATAGGAAGTCTTTTCTCCTCGATCCAATCTGACTTTATAACTTCTTCTATCAGCCTGGCGGTTCTAAAAGATCACGGCTTGGCTGGAGTGACTGCAAGCATGAAGAACTATTTCGGAGCCATCCATAACCCAAACAAATACCATGATTCTAATTGTAATCCCTTTGTGGCTGAACTTTTCGATACGATTTATATCAAGAAAAAACATAAAATTTCCATCCTGGACGGTCTAATCGTTCAATACCACCGAGGCCCCTCCTACCACTCTAAATGGGCAGAAAAATGTGAAACCCTAATTTTTGGTCTGGACCCAGTAGCTGCTGATTTTGTGGGATGGCAGATCATTGAAAAGCTGAGAGCCAAGCATGGCATTCCTTCCTTGAAAGAAGAAAAAAGGGAACCTATCTATTTAAAAACTGCCGAGAAAATGAGATTAGGAAAAGCAAATATGGACGAGATTGAAATTATTGAGGAGGAAATTTGAAAGTAAGGAGTGAGGAGTAAGGAGTAAAGAGAAAAAAATGAATCGACGACAATTTTTCAAAACAACTGGAGGTGCCAGTATTTTAGCCTGTTCCGGAATGTCCTCTTTACTCATAGATATGCATGCTTTCCAAGAGAAGGCAAATCTTTCCAAGGTCGAAGCTCTCTTCTACAAAAAGCACCCGGATAGGGAAATTGAATGTGTTCTGTGCCCCCGTTTCTGCAAACTGGGTGATAAAGAAAGAGGTTACTGTGGCGTTAGAGAAAACATAGGCGGGACATATTACACACTGGTCTATGGAAAAGCCTGTTCTATACATGTCGATCCTATAGAAAAAAAACCTCTCTTTCACTTCCTCCCAAAAAGCCAAGCTCTATCCATTGCTACAGCTGGGTGTAATGTGAACTGCAAGTTCTGCCAGAATTGGGAGATCTCCCAAGTAAGGCCTGAACAGATTCATCATATAGACTTTCCTCCTGACTCAGTCGTAAAATCAGCCAAAAAAAACAACTGCCCTGTAATTGCTTATACCTACTCCGAGCCTATTGTCTTTTATGAATACATGGTTGACACTTCTAAAGAAGCACGCAAAAAAGGCATTAAAAATGTTGTCATTACTGGAGGGCATATAAACCCTGAGCCTCTCGAAAAGTTGATTGAAGTTGTGGACAGCATAAAAATAGATTTAAAAGCTTTCTCCCAGAAATTTTACACAAATTATGTCAGAGGGGAACTACAGCCTGTTCTTGAGGCTATAAAAATAGTTGCGACGAGCAATGTTTGGCTCGAAATTGTTTATCTAGTCATTCCAACACTTAACGATAGCACTAAGGAAATCCGGAAAATGTGCAAGTGGATATTGAGAGAGGTCGGGCCTGACATCCCGCTTCATTTTTCCCGCTTCCATCCCATGTATCTTATGAAAAATCTTCCTCCAACGCCTATATCAACACTAATAAAAGTTCGAGACATTGCTCTTGAAGAAGGAATTCATTATGTCTACATAGGAAATGTCCCCGGGCATATGGCCGAAAACACTTTCTGTCCCAACTGCAAGAAAATAGTTATAGAGAGAAGAGGCTATCAGATTCAGAAAAACAATTTAAAGGACGGGAGATGTAAATATTGCAATCATATTATTCCAGGAGTTTGGACCTGAAGACTAAGTAAGGAGTGAGGAGTGAGGAGTAATATATTTTTATTCCTGTTTACTCCTTACTCCTTACTCCTCACTCTTCTTTTACAGTATAGAAAGGAGCCAGTTTGAATAAATGGATTCCCCCTTTCTTGTTGGGATTTTTAGCCCTTTCCTTTCAAATATTTCTTCTGAGAGAGTTTTCTGTCCATTTCTATGGAAACGAAATCACGTTTGGCCTCCTCCTTGCCACATGGCTTCTATGGGGTGGTGTGGGAAGTATTTTTGCATCAAAATTAAAGTTTAACCTTATAAGATTTCCTCAAGCCTATTATGCCATTATTCTTATGTTTCATTTTTGCCTTATCTGTCTCAGATTTTCACGTTTTTTCTTAAAAATCCTTCCTGGAGAAATTACAGGAACGATTCCAATGCTGATCTCTAGCCTGGTATTATCCTTTTTTATTAGCTTTCCCCTGGGAATACTTTTTGTATTCAATGCTTACTTTTTAAAAGGGAATCTTACTCAAGTTTATCTACTGGAATCTATCGGGGCATCAACAGCAGGTCTAGCTGTCTATTTTTTACTGATTCCTATTTTTTCAAACTGGCAGGCCACATCCATTGTCGGGGTATTTATTTCTCTCATCATTTTCTTTTCAATCGGGAAAAGGAAACAAGTACTTCTTCTCATCTTCACTATTGTCTTCCTCGCAACTTTCTTTGCCTTTGATTTTCCCACCCAAAAACTTTACTGGAAACCTTTTCATCTCGTTCAGAGTAAAGACACTCCTTATGGTAAACTTCAGGTACTTAAAACAGAAGAGCAGGTCTCTCTCTTCAATAACAGCCTTTTGATATATTCTTACCCAGATTTAGCTTCATCAGAGGAATCTGTCCATTTTGCCCTCTTGCAAAATCCGAGCGCGAGCAATGTGCTACTGGTAGGAGGAGGAGCTGGAGGAAGCCTGGAGCAAATTTTAAAATATCCTCAGACTGAAGTGGATTATGTTGAGCTTGACCCCGAAATAATCCGATTCTCTCTCCAATATCTCCCTAAAGAAGGAAAAAAGTATTTTCACAACAAACGAATCCACATTTTCTATCAGGACGGAAGGGCTTTTTTAAACAAAACAAAAAAAATATACGACATTATCATCCTTAATCTCCCTGATCCAGCAACTGCTCAGATAAACCGTTTTTACACCAAAGAATTTTTTCTCACAGTCAAAGAAAAGATGACCAGGCAAGGAATTTTCTCTTTCCGAATCTCTTCTGCTGAGAATTATATCAGTCCTGAACTGCAAAACTTCCTTGCATCGCTTTATCATACTCTTAAAGAAGTATTTCCTGTGATTGAAGTCGTCCCTGGAGATACAAACATCTTCTTGGCATCTTCCAATCTTGTTCCTTTGAATTTTGAAGAAATCAGCCAAAAAATTGAACGCCTAAGCCTTGAAAACCTTTATGTTAGTCCCGAGCTCCTTTTCTCTCGCCTCAATCCACGTAGAATTGAATTTTTAAAAGAAAGGATAATTTCAGGAAAAAAAGTATTAAACCTTGATTTAACTCCCATAACCTATTTCTACAATTCTGTACTCTGGAGCACACAGTTTAAAGGATTAGAGACAAAGATTTTTTCCTTCTTCTCCAAAATTGGCTCTTTCTGGTTGCTCGGTTTTCCTCTAATTCTGTTTATTGCTTTACTATCTATCCTGGGGCTTAAGCGAAAAAAATCATCTTTCTACCTTGTACCTCTTACAGTAATGGGATTCACTACAATAGTGGTCGAAATAATCATGATCATCTCCTTTCAAACTTTCTTCGGTTACCTCTACAATAGAATAGCTCTTCTTTTTGCTTCTTTCATGATCGGGCTGTGTTTAGGTTCCTTTTATGGAAAAAAAAGGAGGAAAATTGACTTTAGACAAATTCTTCTCATCCAGTTTGGGTTTGTTCTCCTTCTCTTTCTTCTCAACGTTGCACTGGAAGCTCACCCCTCAGAATTTTTATTCTTTATTTTTCTACTTGCCATGGGCTTTTTAGGAGGAGATCTATTTGTCGTTTCCAATCATCTTTTTTTGCAGGAAAGAAAGAACTATGGTTTGGGTTATGGTTTAGACCTTTTGGGCTCTTTTCTTGGAGCACTCGCCGCATCCTCTTTTCTTATCCCGATAGTAGGGCTTTCTCTGCTCCTGCGATATATTTTTCTCTTAAACTCCTCTTGTTTTATTTTTCTCCTACTTGGACTAAAAAGAAAATAAGAAATCTGTTAATCTGTTAATCTGTTAATCTGTTGTTCCGTTAAGTACCTTAAATTTTTTGGCTCCTATCCGAATTGTGTGGATAATGGATTTCTAATTGAATAAGTAATTCCCATAGTGTTACAAAAATCCAAATTACAATTTCCAAATACCAAACAAGCACCAAAATCTCAATGACTGAAACCTATTTTGGTTTAAGGTTGAATGTTAAATGTTTAAGGTAAGAGTGGAAATTGGTTTAAGATTGAGTGTTTAATGTTTATGGAACTGTATGAAAAATATGAATACCTTGAACCTTAAACTTTAAACCTTAAACTAATTTGTTTTGTGATTTTGGCAATTGAAATTTTTTTGGAATATTCTTGACAGATTTTTTCTATTATGTTTTACTGTAATGTAGTTTTTTCCTTTATAAATCCTATAGTATCTATAGATTATAGAAATCACTATATTAAAGAGTAATTCAAATGCGAATCAATATATCCCAAAGAAAAATCAAGGACCCTTTTGTGGCCAAAGTCCAGGAGTTAAGCGGCCAAAATCTTCTTGCTTGTTATCAATGCGGCAAATGTTCCGCAGGCTGCCCTGCAGTCTCTCAGATGGATATCCTTCCCAATCAAATTATCCGTTATGCTCAGCTTGGCCTCAAGGATGAACTCTTACAGTCGAAGTCAATCTGGATTTGTGCCTCCTGCATGACCTGTAATGCCCGATGCCCCAAAGGTATCAACATTGCTGAAGTCATCGAAGCTATTCGCCAAATTCTGTTGCGCAAAAGAGAGGACTATCTCAAGATTGAAGAGCTTTCAGACGAAGAAAAAACAAAACTCCCTCCTATAGCAATGGTTAGCAGTATGAGGAAATTCACATCGTAAATTCTGTACTATGATATATAACATTCTTAATCCTAAAAATCCAAGGAATCATAATGAAAATATGCTATTATCCTGGTTGCACTCTTAAAAACAATGCAAAAAATTTTGAAGAATCAGCCTTATGTTCTTTAAATTCCATCGGAGTGGAAGTTGAAGAACTTCCCAGATGGAATTGTTGCGGAACAGTTTTCTCTCTTGCCACAGATGATTTAATTCACCACGTAGCTCCTATCCGGAATCTTATTCGAGTCAAAGAATCCAATACTGATAGAGTTATGACTCTCTGTGCCATGTGCTACAATACCCTGAAAAGAGCTAACGAACGTGTGAAAGCAGACTCTGAAAGCCTTGATAAAATCAATCAATTTATGTATCGGGAGGAAATAGACTATGAGGGTGATGTCAAAATCCTGCATTTTTTAGAGTTATTGAGAGATGAAATTAAATTCGAAAACATTTCCAAAAAAGTAACAAAACTCTTAAAAAATTTAAAAGTAGCCAATTATTACGGATGCCTTTTAGTACGCCCTAAAGAAATTGGCCTCGATGATGTTGAAAACCCTACTATTTTAGAAAATCTAATGACTGCTTTGGGAGCAGATTCAATAGATTTTCCGTATAAAACAGAATGCTGTGGAGCCTACCAGACTGTTAACAATCTTGAAATCATAGCTGAGCGAACATACCATATCCTTACATCTGCACAATCACAGGGCGCTGAGATTGTCACTGTCAGCTGTCCACTCTGTGCTTTTAACCTTGATCATCGCCAGAAAGAAACAGTCCAAAAATATCCAGAATTCAAGAATATCCCTATCCTCTATTTTACTCAGCTTTTGGCAATCGCCTTGGGCTGCCCCGAGGAAAGCTTAAGGTTTGATCTTAACTATATAGACCCAAAGCCCATTTTAAAGGAAAAAGGATTAATTTGAGGGACAAATGGTTTACTTTGGCGATTTAAAACCAATAAAAGGTAAAATCCACATCAACAAAGACAGGTGTAAAGGATGTGGATTCTGCGTGGAATACTGCCCAAAAGATGTTCTAGAGATGTCAGATGAATTTAATATAAAGGGCTATCATCCTCCGTACATTAAAAACGAGGATGAATGCTGTTATTGCCAACTCTGTGAGACTATATGCCCTGAATTTGCCATATTTGTCACCCTCAAGGAAAAGGAGGAGCAAGGTGAAAAAGGTGAAAGCAGACCCTAAGGGAGTTTTAACCGGATCTCATTATTTAGACGGAGACCACTCTCTTGCCGAAGGAGGGCTGGCAGCTGGATGCCGTTTCTTTGCAGGCTATCCTATTACTCCTTCCACTGAAACAGCTGAAAGATTTTCAGAGAGAATTCCCACTGTTGGAGGCGTTTTCATACAGATGGAAGATGAGCTCGGCTCTATTGCTGCATTGATAGGCGCTTCCTGGGCAGGGAAAAAAGTTATGACTGTGACTTCTGGCCCTGGTTTTTCATTGATGATGGAAAATATAGGATTAGCCTGTATGATGGAAACTCCTATCGTTATCGCCAATGTTCAGAGAGGAGGCCCTTCCACAGGACTTCCCACACTAACCGGCCAACAAGACATGATGCAGGCCAGATGGGGGTCTCATGGCGATTATGAAATAATCGCGCTCTCCCCTGATTCTCCACAAGAATGTTTTGACCTTACCATCGAGGCTTTTAATCTAGCCGAGATGTTTCGAGTTCCTACTTTTGTAATGACGGATGAGTGTATCGGACATATGCACGAGAAAGTTGTCATCCCTCCAGCTGAAGAGATAGAGCTTGTTGAAAGAAAATGGTACACAGGCCCTAAGGAAAAATATCTCCCTTACAAGCCTGATAAAGACTTGGTTCCCTTTATGATTAAGGCAGGCGACGGATATCGCTTCCATACAACTGGATTAACTCGCGACGAACGGGGATATCCAGTCATTAATGCAGAATGTCAAGATGTCTGTGTCCGTCATTTAGTAGATAAAATCAATAAGAATGCCGATAAAATCATCAAACTAAAAGAAGAGGAAATAGACAACGCTGAAATTATCGTCATTTCCTATGGCATTACATCAAGAGTCGCTATAAAAGCAGTACAAAAAGCAAGAAAAGCCGGGATAAAAGTAGGAACTCTCAGGCTAATTACTGTCTGGCCTTTTCCAGAGAAGCGAATTAAAGAACTTGCAAAAAAAATTAAAGCATTTGTCTTTCCTGAGATCAATTGCGGTCAGGTCGTCTTAGAAGTGGAGCGATGCTCTTGGGGCCAAACTCAAGTTATCCATGTACCCCATTGTGGAGGCTGGGTGCACAATCCAGATGATATTTTTAATGCCATCAAGGAGGCTGCAAAATGAAGAAAGAAGATCAACTGGAAGAAAAAAACCCTATAGAAGACTTGTTGAGAATGGACAGAATCCCTCACATCTGGTGTCCTGGCTGCGGAATTGGAACAGTCGTTACCTCCTTTATCGAAGCCTTGAAAAAAAGCAAACTCGATTTGGATAAGGTTGTTGTTGTTTCTGGAATCGGGTGCACAGGAAGAGTTGCAGGCTATGTCAAACTGGATTCTTTCCATACCACTCATGGTCGGGCTGTTCCTTTTGCAACAGGATTAAAGCTGGCTAACCCAGAATTAAATGTGGTTGTATTCAGCGGAGACGGAGATATCGCAGGAATCGGAGGAAATCACTTCATCCATGCAGCTAGGAGAAATATGGATATTACCATTATCTGTGTGAATAACTTCAATTATGCTATGACAGGAGGTCAGGTCGCAGCCACAACTCCTCTTGGGGCCAACGCTTCCACTGCTCCTTACGGCAATTTCGAATTTCCTTTTAGCCTTCCTTATCTTGCCGATGCTGCAGGTGCAACTTATATCGCTCGATGGACTGCCCTTCACCTGAGAAGAGTCACCAAATCAATCCAGGAAGCTCTTTCCAGGCGAGGTTTTTCTTTCATCGAAGTCATTACTCCTTGTGTAACACTGTATGCCCGCAGGAACCGCCTTGGTGATGGGTTGAACCTGCTGAAATACTATTACGACAATTCTGAAATCCATCACGGCGCAGACACAAGAACACTTGATATTAGCTACCAAGGAAAACTTGTTGTCGGCAAATTTGTAGATAAAGAAAAACCAACTTTTCTTGATGCCATGAACGAACATCTCGGCAAGGTCTTGGGAGATAAATATGTATTATATGGGAGAATAAACGATGACAGAGATTAGGTTTTCTGGTTTCGGCGGACAGGGAATTATCCGTTGTGGCCTTATTGCGGGAAAGGCCCTTGCCCTCTTTGACAATAAACATTCCACAATGACCCAGAGCTTCGGACCTGAAGCACGAGGAAGCGCCTGTAGCTCTCAGCTCGTTGTCTCTGATGACAGAGTTCTCTATCCTTACATCACAATCCCGGAAATCCTTATTTCCATGTCACAGGAAGCCTATGATAAATACGAGACAGAGCTTCGTAATGACGGAATCCTCATTATTGACAAGGACTTAGTAAAGCCAAAGCCGCTGCGAGGAAAAATAAAAATGTATGCCATCCCTTCAACCAGGTTTGCAGAAGAGTTGGGAAACCGCATCTTTGCAAACCTCGTAATGATGGGATTCTTCACTGCCATAACAAAGATCGTTTCTCCTGAAGCAATGAAAAAAGCACTCCCAGGTTTAGTCCCTGATAGATTCCTTGACCTTAATATAAAGGCCTTTGACATGGGATACGACTACGGAGAGAAAATATTAAAAGAAAAGAAACAACGTAAAACGTAAAACGGAAGGGGTTTGTTCTTAAAACAGCCCTTAGGTTAAAAAAAAGAAAATGCAAGAAACTTCATCCTAAAGGAAAAAAAATGAAGAAACGTACGGGCGTTTTTGTTTGCCACTGCGGTATAAATATCGCGGGAACAGTGGATGTCAAGAAGGTTACCGAAGAGCTCTCCAAACACCCAGGCGTCGTCCACTCAGAAGATTATATCTATATGTGTTCTGACCCTGGTCAGAACCTCATCATAGATGCTATCAAGGAAAAGAATCTGGATAAAGTAGTTGTTGCTTGCTGTTCTCCAACTCTTCATGAAACAACATTCAGAAATACCATAAAATCAGCCGGACTCAACACTTTTCAGTGTGAAATTGCAAATATACGTGAACAGTGCAGTTGGGTTCACAAAGACATGGAAAAAGCGACAGAAAAAGCAATTAAAATCTCTAAAAGTACTGTGGAGAGAGTGCTTCGGAATGAATCTTTAGACCCAATAAGTATCCCTGTAACACGGAGAGCTTTAGTTATAGGTGGTGGAATCGCCGGCATCCAATCTGCACTAGACTTAGCCAACAGTGATTTTGAGGTCGTTTTAGTTGAAAGGTCTCCTTCTATCGGTGGCCACATGATCCAGCTGTCTGAAACGTTTCCTACTCTCGATTGTTCACAGTGTATTCTTACCCCAAAAATGGTGGAAGTATCCAAACACCCAAACATAAAACTTATGACCTTCAGTGAAGTTCAAGAAATCTCTGGCTATATAGGCAATTTTAAAGTTAAAATTCTCAAAAAACCAACTTATGTAGATCCAGATAAATGCACACTCTGCGACGAGTGTACCAAGGTCTGCCCAGTAGTCGTCCCCAATGAATTTGATCTTGGTTTGACAGGACGCCGGGCAATCTACATTCCCTTTCCTCAAGCTATACCAGCAACTTACATACTTGACATAAATTCCTGTCCTGGCCTTCTTCCCATTGCTTGCGGCAAGTGTGCAGATGTATGTGAGCCAAACGCCATTGATTTTGATATGAAACCTGAAATTATCGAAGAAGAAGTAGGAGCGATTATCGTTGCGTCCGGATACGATCAATATGACAAAGAGCTGATGGCCGAATACGGGTATGGAAAATATCCAGATGTCCTGGACGGTCTTCAATTTGAAAGATTATTATCTGCTTCAGGCCCAACAATGGGAAAAATCCTCAGGCCTTCAGACCATAAAGAACCCAAAGAAGTTGTTTTTATCCAATGCGTGGGTTCCCGGGATCCTGAACTCCACTGTGAATACTGTTCTAAAATATGCTGCATGTACACTGCCAAACATGCCATGCTATACAAACATCATGTGCATGATGGCCAAGCCTACGTTTTCTATATCGATATCAGGTCAGGAGGAAAAGGCTATGAGGAATTCGTCCAAAGAGCTGTAGAAGAAGATGGAGTTCTTTACCTTAGAGGAAAAGTCTCAAAAGTTTTTGAAGATAAAGAAAAACTCAAAGTCTGGGGTATTGACACACTCATAGGAAAAGATATCGAAATAGATGCTGATATGGTTGTTCTTGCAATGGCCACTAGGCCCTCTAATGGAGCAGAGGAACTAGCTAGGAAACTAAAAATTGCGTTGGATAAAGATGGTTTTCTCGCAGAAGCCCACCCGAAACTCAGGCCTGTAGAGAGTGTTACATCTGGCATGTTCCTTGCGGGAGCTGCCCAAGCGCCCAAGGATATTCCAGAAGCAGTGGCTCAAGCGAGCGGTGCTGCCGCCAAAGCAATTTCCATCCTATGCCAAGAAAGACTTTACCATGCTCCAACAGTAGCCAATGTCAACATTAACCTTTGCACAGGCTGCGGAATGTGTGTCGATGTCTGCCCATATGATGCTCTCTCCTTAAAAAATGGCAAAGCTGAAGTAAACGAAGTCCTGTGCGAAGGATGCGGGACTTGCTCAGCAACCTGTTTAAGAGCAGCCATACAGGTAAAGAATATTACTCCATTACAAGTTCATGAAATGATAAATGCATGCCTCGGAGGCTGATAATGACAGATGAATTTGAACCAAGAATAGTTGCTTTCCTCTGCAAGTGGTGTTCTTCGGCTGGAAGTGACCTTGCAGGTGTCTCCCGAATGGAATATCCATCCAATGTCCTTCCTATTACTGTCATGTGCTCAGGGAGCGTCTCCCCTCTTTATATTTTTTCTGCATTTAATAAAGGAGCTGATGGTGTCCTGGTCTCAGGCTGCCATCCAGGTGACTGCCACTATTTAAAAGGGAACTATTATGCACGGCGGAGAATAGCTCTAGTAAAGAAGCTTTTGGAGTTTATCGGGCTTGAACCCCAGCGGTTCCAGATGTCATGGGTCTCAGCAGCAGAAGGAAAAAAGTATACACAAGTAATTAAAGATTTTGTTAAAGAAATTAAACCACTCGGACCTCAAACAAAGTTGAGGAGAAATCAATAATGGTAAAAGTCGAAGACATCAAGAAAGAAGCTAAAAGAATCTTGAAGGAAGGAAAAGTTAAATACATCATCGGTTATAAAAAAAGCACAAACGGCTTGATGTCAGTCCCAGCATTTATCGAAAGTCCCGAAGATGTTGAGAATTTGATATGGGATCCAACATGTGTCTATAACCTCACTCGTTTCCTCGTGGATGAAAAAAGAAGAAAAGCGAGAGAAAAGAACCCGGATGAAAGACCTGTAGGAATCGTTGTAAAAGGCTGTGACAGTCGAGCCATTATTGTCCTGCTTCAAGAAAAATTCATAAACCGAGAAAACATTTATGTTTTAGGAATCTCTTGTGAAACCACTGGCGTTCTGGATGAAAAAAAGCTTTTAAAAAAGCTTAATGGGAAAAAAGCCGAAAAAGTCGAATATGACGAAAAAGATAACTTTATTATCACTACTTTAGATGGAAAGTCAAAAGTTCCTGCTGATGAGATTCTAGCAGAAAGGTGCCTGGAATGCAGGGCTAATTTTCCTGTTATCAATGACATACTCTTTGGAGAAAAGGTCGATCGAAAATTAGACAATCGCTTCAAGTCCTTAGAAAAAATCGAATCATTATCTAAAGAAAAAAGGTGGGGCTTTTGGAAGGAGCAGCTAGACAAATGTATCCGCTGCTATGCATGCCGATCTGTTTGCCCAATGTGTTACTGCGACGAGTGTGTTGTGGATACTATAAACTTTGCTGTTACAGCAGACACAACTGCTGAAGAAAAGGCACAAAGAATAAAATGGGTCGAAAAATCCCCTACCACTTCAGAGAATTTTGTCTATCATTTTGTCAGAGCCATTCATCTTGCGGGCCGCTGCATTGACTGTGGAGAATGTGAAAGAGTTTGTCCTATGGATATTCCTCTCCGCTTCTTGAACAAAAAAATGGAAAAAGAAGCTAAAGAGCTTTTCGATTATGATGCCGGATTTGATCCTGACCAGCCTTCCCTCGTTTCTTGCTTTAAGGACGAAGACCCAGAAGATTTTATCAGGTGATTCTATGGAAAAAATACTAACAAAAAAATCCTTCTCGAAATGGGTAAAGAAACTTGAGTCTTATAAAATTTACGCACCTGTTAAGAATGACGATCTCTGGAACTACGAAATCATAGACATACCAGAAAGCATTCAACCAGATTATCCAAATACTGTCTTATCTCCCAAAAAAATTATCTTCCCTCAAAGAGAAATTTTTTTAGAGTTTAAAGCCTCAAACGAAGAAGGCCTTGAAGTCAAAGAGATTCTCCCTGAAGAAAGGCCAGCTATTATCTTTGGTGTGAGGCCTTGTGATGCAAGAGCCCTTACCTTGACTGATAATGTTTTTAAAGGTGACTTTGAGGACCCCTATTATTGGAAAAGAAGGAATCAAACGATTTTAATCGGGCTTACTTGCAATATCCCTCCTTCTTTCGATTGCTTCTGTCTCTCTGTTGGCGGATCTCCTCATTCAAAAGACGGGCTTGATATTCTTATGACGGATTTGGAGGATAAATATTACATAGAATCTTTAACAAAAAAAGGGAATCAACTCATAAATCTAGCAAAAGACTGTTTTGAAGAACCAAAAGTAATGGACAAAAAAGATTTAGAAAAGATTCAGGCAAATTCCGAGATACAAATCAAACGGCAAATCAAAGATATAAAAAAAATCCCCAAAAAACTCAAAGGAATGTTTGATACTCCCTTCTGGGATAAGGAGTCTCTAAGCTGTATCCAATGCGGCATATGCACTTATCTTTGTCCCACATGCCATTGCTTCGACATCAATGATGAAGTCGCTTCCTCTGCCCCTCTCAAAGGGAAAAGGGTGAGGACCTGGGATAATTGTCAGTTTCCTGATTTTACCATGCATTCTTCAGGACATAACCCCAGGCCTGATAAAGCCTCTCGGTTACGGCAGAGAATCTTACATAAATTCCAATATTTTGTCGAACTATACGAGAATTTTCAATGTGTTGGATGTGGAAGGTGTATCTCCAAATGCCCAGTGGGGATAGATATTATAGAAGTTCTCGATAAGGTGAGAGATTATGGATTATAACGTCTATATCCCAAAACTTGCCAAAATAATTGAAATAAAAGAAGAAGTCGGTGGTTCAAGGCCTATAAAATCCTTTAGAACTCATTTCATCAATAAGAATGACTTTTCCCACCGTTGCGGACAGTCTGCTATGATTTCGGTGCTCGGAAAAGGTGAATCAATGATTTCAATCTCCTCATCTCCTCTCGTCAAGGATTACCTTCAATTCAGCATCCTAAAAATGGGAAGGGTCACTACTGCCCTTCATGAAATGCAGGTTGGAAATGTCATCGGAATCAGAGGGCCCTATGGTAACGGCTTCCCGATCGAAGAGTGGAAAGGGAAAAATTTGGTCTTTATTGGAGGGGGAATTGGTCTAGCCCCAATCTGGTCCGTACTCAACACAGCCTTAGGCAAAAGAGAAGATTATGGAGACCTCATACTCATCTATGGAGCCAGAACATCCAAGGACCTGGTTTTTAATGATGAGCTAAAAGAGCTTAAGAAGAAAATAACAGTGTTTCTTTCAGTGGATGTGGAGGAAGAAGGCTGGAAAGAGTTTGTCGGGTTTGTCCCTCAAAATGTTACAGACAAAAAGCCTTCACCAAAAAATTCCATAACCGTAACCTGCGGCCCTCCAATAATGATTAAATTTGTCATCAAAGCCCTTAAAGACCTCGGTTTTGAAGATGAACAAATCTACACTACTGTCGAGAACAAGATGAAATGTGGCATCGGCAAATGCGGGAGATGTAACATCGGCAAACATTATGTGTGTAAAGATGGTCCTGTTTATTCATGGGCCCAACTTAAAAATTTGCCCCAAGAATATTAACAAAAGCTCAAAGATGAAAAAAACGGTTCAAAAATTCGGAAATTTAACCCCAGTTGATCCAAAATATCGGCATAGGGATTCAAATCCTTATCTTTTTGAATCACAATTTTTCCCTCTACATCGTAATTTTGCACATGGATCTTTGATTCTTTCTTTGAGGAGGAAACTTTGAAAGAGAAAAAGAGCATTATGGACAGAATCGCAGAGTCAAATAAGTCTGTTACTACAGGAATTGACGAAAAGGATATTGAGTTTTGGGTGACAATCTACATAATGGGAAAGGCATATAAGGTTCCAGCTGGGCTGACAATTATGCAGGCCATGGAGTATGCTGGTTATAGGTTTGTTAGATCTGCAGGATGTAGGGCAGGATTTTGCGGCGCCTGTGCCACAGTCTATAGAAAAGCCGGCGATTATAAGCTCCTGACTGCAATGGCGTGCCAAACAAGGGTTGAGGATGGAATGTTTTTGGTTCAGATACCATTTGCACCAGGAAATAAAGCCATTTACGATATTAATAAAGAAAAATACAATGTCGGTGTATTGCTTAAACACTACCCTGAGCTTGCGAGGTGTGTATCCTGCAATACTTGTACAAAAGCGTGCCCTCAGGATCTCGAGGTCATGGATTATATCCAAGAAGCAATCAAAGGTGATTTTAAGGCAGTCGCCCAGGAATCCTTTGATTGTATTCAGTGTGGGCTTTGTGCCATAAGATGTCCTGCAGAGCTTGTCCAATATCATATTGCTCAGCTAGCAAGAAGAATGTATGGACGGTACGGATGCCAAGAGCCGGATCATCTTAAAATTAGGTTAAAAGAGATAGAAAAGGCTAAATTTAAGAAAGCCTGGGATAAGCTTCTAAAGGCCTCTATCAAAGAAATTGAAAAACTGTATGCTGAAAGAGAGAGGGAACCCGATTAATAAAGGAGAGAAAAATGACTGAAATAAAATTTATCAGAGGATATCCAGAGTACTTGCGTGAGCTTATAGATATAGTCAATAAGACGAGGATGAAGAGAAAAGACTATGAACCTCCTGCCATGAGTAAAGAAGAAAGAGAAGAGGTGCTCAAGCTCCATCCAGACTATGCTCCTGGAGGTAAAAGAAAAATATCAATAGGTCAGAATAAAGGCGATATAGGACCTAATGAAGTTGTGGATCTAATTGAGGCTTATCCTCTCATAGAAGAGGAAGAAATCGATCTTTCCAAAACTGATTACAATGTAGATATTTTAATAATTGGTGGCGGGTTAGCTGGGACATCTGCAGCTATCTGGGCAAATAATCAAGGTATTCCACCCGAAAAAATTCTTCTTACAAACAAACTAAGGCATGGTGATGCAAATTCAATGATGGCTGAGGGAGGGACTCAGGCCGCAGATCGTCCAAATGATTCACCACTTATGCATTTCTTAGATGCTATGGGAGGAGGACATTTTACTAACAAGCCAGATGTCCTTAAAGCATTAGTCGAAGATGCTCCTTTAATTATGCACTGGCTTCTCGAATTAGGAGCAATGATTGATATAGAGGAAAATGGAGAGTTTACAGAAAAATGGGGGGGCGGCACATGCAGAAAGAGATTGCATTCCTGTAGAGATTATACAGGTCTTGAGGAATTGAGAGTAATAAGGGATGAGTTCAGGAACAGGAAAATTCAGTGCTTAGAATATTATCCCGCAATTGAGCTTCTTAAAGATGGCAAAGGAAGGGTTGCAGGAGCAGTCCTTTGGAATTTTGAAACAGGCGACTATATAATTGTAAAAGCCAAAGCTACAATTCTTGCAACAGGTGGCTTTGGGAGACTACATATAAGAGGTTTCCCAACCACAAATCATTATGGTGCTACATGCGATGGGGTTATTCTAGCTTATCGCGCTGGAGCTAAACTGAGGGATGTGGATACAGTACAGTATCATCCAACTGGAGCAGCTTATCCACAACAGATAATAGGTCTTCTTTTAACTGAAAAACTCAGGAGTATGGGTGCTCAACCTGTCAATAAAGACGGAGAAGCGTTTGTTTTTCCTCTTGAGCCAAGAGACGTCGAAGCTTCTTCATTTATAAGAGAGTGTTATATAAGAGAAAAAGGAGTTATAACTCCTACAGGGATGAGAGGTGTCTGGCTTGATACTCCACTCATTGAACTTAAAAATGGTGAAGGAACCATAGAAAATGCTTTTCCTGGAATGCACAGGATGTTCACCAGATTTGATATCGACATGCGAAAGGATCCTGTTCTTGTATTTCCTACTCTTCATTATCAAAACGGAGGTGTAGAAACAGATTCTGAAGGAAGAACAAATGTAGAAGGATTATACGTCGCGGGCGAAATTTCTGGTGGAGTTCACGGGAAAAATAGACTCATGGGAAATTCAACACTTGATTGTATGGTATTTGGAAGGAGATCTGGAATCTATGCTGCAGAATATGTGAAAAGAGCTAAAAGGAACGGAAAACTATTGTTGGAGCATATGAAAAAATACGTAAACATGCTTAAAGAAGCTGGAATAAAACCTGAGAGAAGAGCTCCAATACTTCTGCCAGAATACAGAGGTAAAGCAGTATTAGCAAGGATGATTGACATATTTTAATTGTCTCCTTCGGCTTCGAATTCGAATTATAACCACAAAACTGAATAGACTGAAAAGACTGTAATGTTGTTTGACATTTGAAGCAAATTTGATATATTCTATTCGATGATATATAAATAATCTCTTGTGGGGAGCTAAAGTGGAGGTTTATCATGGAGTTTGAAGGAATAGAAAAAAGAGCATGTATACGGTTTGAAATTCCAGGAGCAACAGTCAATTATAAGCTAAAAAAACCTCTCTTTACAAAAGAGAGTTATGGGGAAGAATTTTGTCCTGTTTTAGATATGAGCCGTGGGGGGCTTCGATTTCTCTCTCAGGGCTCTCTTAAAATTGGTGCCCTCATAGACTTGAAATTATCTATTCCTGGCGAGAGAGTCCCCTTAGTCATTAATGGACGAGTACGTTGGGCAGCTCCAAGCGCCGGAAAAAGTTATAAATACCAAATCGGAATTCAATTTAACCCTTATGGAGAAAAGAAAGGGCAGAATTATCCAGGTGCTCTCGTCAAAATTATTGCCTTAGAACAAAAATTTTCTTCAACAGAAAAGTCTGAATTTGGGAAATCTCTTACTGATGAATTTGAGACTGATGGCTAGATATTTAAATTTGCTTTCCAAAAACCCCTCAACTTTTTTTTAGTTTGTTTTTCTGGTAGTTCTGAATACAAAATTCTGATTCCTAAATCCCTTCTACTTGATTATTAACTAATTTCCCATGTTCACCACTCACAAACAAATTAGTTTAAGGTCTAAATTTTAATGTTTAAGGCAAGGATATAAACAGGTTGAAGGTTTAATGTTTAAGGTTTAAGGTGTTTTTATTTGGTTATTCTCCCGATTAGTTGATTCAAAGGGTTCGAACCCTTCAAAAATCATAGGACCATTGCCAAACGTTATGCTATTTGTAACTTTTCACCACGTCACTCGAACCCTCGAATCCTTGACCCCTTGAATCCTTATGATCCTACCAACTCTTTTGGAGATGAGCCTTAAATTATTGATTTTAACCTTAAACCTTCAACCTTAAACCCGTTTATATTCTTACCTTAAACTTTCAACATTAAACCTTAAACTAATATATGTTTGGAATTTGGGACTTATTATCTTATCCCTCAACGACTATTCGAGAATAATCAGCAATCTGAATTAAAAGTTTGCTGATTGCCTGAAGAAGAGCCAAACGATTTCGCCTAATCCTCTTATCATCAACCATAACCAGCACATTGTCAAAAAAATTGTTAATGGATGATCTCAACCGAAAAATAAATCTTTGAGCCTTGGAGAAATCTCCTGTTGAAATCATAGAACGAATGTTTTCTTTAATTATGGAAAATGTAGTAAACAATTCCCTCTCTTCCTTTTCTAAAAAGAGTTCTTCATTGATTTTATAGTGTGGCTGTCCAAGAAGGATGTTGTTTACACGCTTAGCGATGAGGATGAGTGGTTCAAACTGAGGGCTGTCCTTAAGACTATCCAAGGCCTTCAGCCTGAGATATGAATAATAGAGGTTATCTATCCCTGGTGCAAGAGCAGCATTAACTAAATCATACCTATATCCTTGACTTTCAAAAATGTATTGAAGGCGGTCTATAAAAAATTCCTTCATACAGTAATCTTTAATAAAAACTTTATCTTCATGGAGTTTATCATCGTAAACACTTATCACCTTGTCCAAAAGTCGTGAGAAAGAGAACGAAATTTTATTGTCCAGGATAATCTTGCAAACAGCCTGAGCAATCCGACGCAAGCCAAATGGGTCTTTAGATCCAGAGATTCGAATTCCTATTCCTAGCCCTCCTACAATAGAATCTAATTTGTCAGCTATAGAAACGATCACACCTGTCAATGTGGAAGGAGAAGCATCATTCAGGCTTACAGGTTGGTAGTGTTCATGGATGGCTTTCCATACCGACATTGGATATCCTTCTTTCCGTGCATAAAGCCCACCTACTTTTCCTTGAAGAGAAGGAAATTCTCTCACCATTTCTGTGAGAAGATCAGCCTTGCACAGCTCGGCAGCTTCAATGATATGTTTCTTTTCCTTTTTTTCATCTAGCTTATCTGCGAAATAAGAAACTATCTTCTTTAATCTTTGAGCTTTATCCTCGTAGTTCCCGAGGCCCTCCTGGAAGATAATCTGATTCAATCTTTTCGATTTCTCTTTTAATGTCGTCTTTAAATCTTGTTCCCAGAAAAACTTGGCATCTTCCAATCGTGCTTTGAGCACTCTTTCGTTTCCTTTTCGGATTAGAGCTTTGGAATCTCTGAAAGCATCAGCCACACCCAAAAAATAAGGAAGCTGTTTTTTTCCCCTAACCACAGAAAAAAGATTCTGTCCCACTTTCATGGCTGTACTCAAAATTTCCAAAGGCAATTTCAGATATTCCTCTGGAAACACACCCAGAAAAACATAAGGATATTCCACATCATAAACGAGCTTTTCTAAGAGCTGATCATCTGGGTAAATCTGAGCATCCACTGTTGTCAATTTCCTCTCGATTTGCCTGAATATCATCTCCCGTCTTTCCTCCTGGTCTACTACAACTTTATTCTTCTTCAACATCGCTTTGTACTCAGAGAATGATTTTATCTTGATCTTTTGAGGAAAGTATATTTTATGGCCTGTTGTAAAATCACTTGTGGATATGTTATCTATGGAAAAAGAAAGATACTCCTGTCCAAACAGGCATAGAATGTTCTTTATGGGCCGTGAAAACCTATAAGGATTCTCTCCCCACCTCATCATCTTAGGAAATGAAAGAGAAGAAATAACCTGAGATAGAATCTCTTCGAGAATGTCTTGAGTGGAGCTTCCTTTCATGATTTTTTTTAATCCAACATACTTTCCCTTTTCTGTTTCTATCAACTCTAGCTTTTCTACATTTATCCCCTGCGATCTGGCAAATCCTTTTGCTGCAGGGGAAGGAGAACCATCTGGTTCAAAAGCAACAGATTTTGGGGGGCCTATGATTTCTTCTTCTCTATCCTTTTGTCTAGCTGCAAAATCACCCACAACAACCAGCCTGCGACAAGTGCCAAAAGCTTGGATTCTTTCTACATCAACATTTCTCTCAGTGAGTTCCTTTTTTAACTTATCCTCGAGCTGTGAAAGAGCGGTTCTGATATGGGAAGAAGGCATTTCTTCGGTGTTGATTTCCAAGAGAAATTCTATCAAGGCAAAGGCTCCCTTGAGATATATTTTTGGGCGATCTGCTTAACCAGACTTCTTATATAAGAAATCATCTTGACTCTTTCTGTAACACTTATTGCTCCCCTAGAATCCAAAAGATTAAAAAAATGGGAGCATTTCAGACACATGTCGTAAGCTGGAAGAAGCAAATCCTTATCGACGAGCCTTTGAGCTTCCTTCTCATTCAGTGTAAAGGATTTCCGAAGCAGCTTAATGTCTGCTTGGTTGAAGTTGTAGTCAGAGAACTCTTTTTCTTCAAAAAATCTTAAATCACCGTAGGTAACATCCTTGGACCAGTTCAGATCATAAATATTATCTTTCCCTTCCAAAAACATTTCTAATCTTTCCAAGCCGTATGTTATTTCGATAGGAACCGGAAAAAGGTCGATTCCTCCCGCCTGCTGAAAATAAGTGAACTGTGTTATCTCTAATCCATCCAGCAAAACCTGCCACCCCACTCCCCACGCACCAATAGTGGGTGATTCCCAGTCATCCTCATCGAAACGAATATCATGATCTTGAAGACAGATACCCAGAGAAGCCAAACTCTCGATGTAGATCTGCTGAATATCAGGAGGAGAGGGCTTTATAATAACTTGATACTGAAAGTGTTTTTGAACTCTATGAGGATTTTCTCCGTACCTCCCATCTGTCGGCCTTCGTGAGGGCTGAACATAGGCAACTTTCCACGCTCTTTTATCCAGAACTCTGAAAAAAGTATCAGGAGTCATCGTTCCAGCACCCACCTCAAGATCATAGGGTTGAGCAAGATAACATCCCTGGTCAGCCCAGAATTTGTGAAGGTTTATGATTAAATCTTGAATAGACATTATATTTCTATTCTTCTATTTCTTTGTTCCATTTCAAGATAGGATTTCGAGCAGCTGTAGTTTCATCCAATCTCCGCAAATATGTCGAATGAGGAGCAGATTTTAATACTTCAGGATTTTCTTTTGCCTCTCTGGATATCTGTTTCATGGCATCGACAAAAAGGTCAAGATCCCTCTTACTCTCCGTCTCTGTCGGCTCGATCATCAGGGCACCATGAACAATCAAAGGGAAAGACATTGTAGGAGGATGGAGGCCGAAATCGATAAGTCTTTTGGCAATATCGATGTTTCCTACACCATGTTTTTTTTGAAATTTATCTGAAAAAACACATTCATGTAGTGTCGGGGCCTTGTATTCTAGGTGATACTCCTTTTCCAGATTTTTACGTATGTAGTTAGAATTAAGAACAGCAATTTCAGAGACCTTTCTTAATCCTTTAGGCCCTAAAGACAAAATATAGGCAAGAGCTTTGAGAACGACTAAAAAATTCCCGTAGTGACTTCTAACTCTGCCAATGGTCTTGGGGCGATCGAAATTAAGATAATATTGATTCTCTCCCCTCTCTATAACAGGAACAGGCAGATAAGGTTCTAATTCGCGCTTAACCCCAACCGGCCCTGATCCAGGCCCACCACCTCCATGGGGCGTTGAAAAAGTTTTGTGTAAATTGAGATGGATGACATCAACATCCATGTCTCCAGGCCTACAAATCCCTAACAAAGCATTCATATTGGCCCCATCCATATAGACAAAACCACCTTTGGAATGAACAATTTCAGCGATCTTCTTTATATCAGCTTCAAAGACTCCTAGTGTATTGGGGTTAGTGATCATCAGGGCAGCCACATCTTCTGTCATAGTCCTAGCAAAATCATTCACATCAACGGTTCCCTGCTCATTTGACTTTATTTCTTGGACTCGATAACCACAGATATGGGCGCTTGAAGGATTAGTACCATGGGCAGAATCAGGCATGAGTACGGTTTTTCTCGGGTCTCCCCTTTCTTCAAGACAAGCCCGGATGAGCATCATTCCCACTGACTCCCCCTGAGCTCCGGCTGAAGGCTGAAGGGAAAAGGCTTCCATTCCGGTTATCTCTGCCATGAACTCCTCTGTTGTCTTAAGGATTTCAAGATTCCCCTGGACTGAGTCCTGAGGTGCAAAAGGATGAGAAAAGATAAATCCTTCTATTGTAGCAATTTTTTCATTAATCTTGGGGTTGTACTTCATGGTACACGAACCTAAAGGATAAAAACCCAAATCTATACAGTAATTCGTCTGGGAGAGTCGAGTAAAATGCCTGACTATTTCAACCTCAGAGACTTGTGGAAATCCTTCTATCTTCTCCCTGGTAGGAACACCATTAAGGATGTTTTTTTTTGAAGGAACATCAAGCTCAGGAAGAAAAAATGCCCTTTTCCCCTCATCGCTTATTTCAAAAATCAATGGTTCTCGAATCATTCCCTTATTTTTCCATATTAGGTCTGATGATGATATCTGTCCCTACATTATTTTAATGCGTCCTTTAAACTCTCAGTTAATCTATCAATCTCCTCTTTTCTAAACATTTCTGTAACATTGAACAGAGCACAATTTATGAGCTCTGGATAAAATTGCTCCAAACTCAAGCCTCCGATGATTCCCTTATTCCTGAGAAATTTATCTATCTCTGGCCAGGGTCTTTCAAATTCAAGAACAAACTCGTTAAAAATTTTCCCGTCAAACTTTGGTACTACGCCTTTCAGCCTGATAATTTCATTAAAGGCATAATTAGCTTTCTGAACATTCTGCCATGCAAGCTCTTTCAATCCTTTCTTCCCTAAAGCTTCCAAGAATATTGTAGCTCTTAGCGCACACCAAGCTTGATTTGTACAAATGTTTGAAGTAGCCCTTTCTCGTCTTATATGCTGCTCTCTTGTAGAGAAAGTCAAGACAAATCCTCTGTTTCCCTCAACGTCTTTTGTCTGTCCAACTATTCTGCCGGGTAATTGGCGAATAAACTCCTTAGCACATGCCATGAAGCCCAAATAAGGCCCTCCAAAGCTCAAAGGAATTCCAAACGATTGGCCTTCTCCTGTCACAATATCAGATCCCAGCTTACCAGGAGACTCTAAAATACCGAGTGAGACAGGCTCTGCTACAACCACTAAAAAAAGGGCTTGATGGTTATGGACAGATTCTGAAATTTTTTTGAGATCCTCTATGACTCCCATAAAATTTGGCGATTGTATGACTACAGCAGCAGTATCCTTATCCAGCTTTTTGTTTAAATCCGCAAAATCAACTCTACCAGACTCTGAATACATTATTTCTCTAATAGTAAGATCTAAGTTTTTTGTATATGTTTTGATAACCCTTCTGTATTGAGGATGGAGCGTATTAGCTACCAATATTTTTCGCCTGCCTTGCAAGCGATAGGCCATTAGAACTGCTTCGGCCGCACCAGAGGCTCCATCATAAAGAGAGGCATTTGCTGTATCCATGCCAGTAAGCTGACAGATGAGAGTTTGGAACTCAAAGATAACCTGCAGGGTTCCCTGACTTACTTCGGGTTGATAAGGAGTATATGGGCTTAAAAACTCTCCCCTGCTGCTCAAATAATCAACAATAGAAGGAACAACATGGCGATAAGCTCCAGCTCCTAAAAAGGAGAGATACTCCGCATATTTGTTCCGACGGGCTGTTTCTTCAAAATGATAAAGCATTTCGGGTTCAGTCAAAGCCTTTGGTAACTTAAGATCCCTTTTCAATCTTATATCGTCTGGAATCGAGCAAAGGAGTTCTTCCAGTGAAGAGGCACCAATCTTGGCAAGCATTTCTTTTATATCTCTATCACTCAGGGAAATATAGTTCATTTATTAATAATCCTCGTTCAAATTTCGTAAAAAACTATTCTTCGAGTCCTTCGAGAAATTTTTCATACTCAGATGCGGACATCAGCTTTTCAAGCTCTTCCTTATCTTTTATTTTAAGGTGGATAATCCACCCTTTTCCATGAGGGTCCTCGTTCAATAGTTCTGGAGAGTTATTTAATTCCTCGTTGATTTTAATTACTTCACCGGAAATTGGAGAATATATATCCGAAACAGCTTTTACAGATTCAATCACTCCAAGAGATTGGTGAAATTCTAATTGAGCTCCGATCTTAGGAAATTCCACATAGACCACATCGCCAAGCTGTTTCTGAGCAAAATCTGTGATTCCAACAATGCCTTTATCCCCTTTTATTTTTACCCACTCATGATCTTTCGTATAATAAAAGTCATCGGAATACATATCCAACCTCCTAAAATCGTAAAGCATAAAACGTAAATCGAAAAACGGATTTACGCTTTTTCGTTTCTTTTATAGAAAGGCGTAGAAACGACTACAGCTTTGACTCTATTGCCTCTTATTTCAATCTCGAATTCTGTCCCAATCTCCGTATGTTCAATGGGGAGATATGTCAAACCAATACTTTTTTTCAAGAATGGGGAGAAAGAACCTGAGCTCACTTCAGAAACCTTTTCACCATCTACGAAGACATGATAATGAGAACGGACAATACCTCTACCTAGTATCTCAAAGCCAATAATTTTTCTCTTGATCCCTTCTTCCTTCTGTTTAAGAAGTGCATCTCTTCCTAAAAAATTTCCTTTTTTAAACTTAATGAGCCAGCTCAAGTCTGCTTCCAAAACAGTGGTCGTTTCATCTATATCATTCCCATAAAGCATAAGTCTGGCTTCCAATCGAAGTGTATCACGAGCACCTAATCCAACGGGAAGAACATCAAATGCTTTCCCTTCTTCTAGAATAGCATCCCAGATTTTATCAGGATTCTGAGAGAGAGTGTAAATTTCAAAGCCATCTTCTCCTGTGTATCCAGTTCGGGAAACAATAGTATCCTCGCCTGCGACATTTCCCCAACTTACTCCAAAAATATTCATTTCTTCTAGATTTATCTTTGTAAGGGGCTGTAGGATTTCCATAGCTTTTGGGCCCTGTAGGGCAAGTTGAGAATAATCATCGCATTTGTTTTCTACCTGAACGTTAAAACCCTCCTTATGGCTGATGACCCATTCATAATCCTTATCAGAATTTGCCGCATTGACAACCAACAAATATCTGTCTTCATCCAGGCAGTAAACCAACAGATCATCGATAAAAGTTCCCCGAGGAGTTGTCAAGGCTGAGTACTGTGCCTTATTGGGAGTTAAGCGGGCAGCGTTATTAGGTGTTAAATACTGCACAAAATCAAGAGCTTGTTTGCCAGAAATGACTATTTCCCCCATGTGACTGACGTCAAATAGTCCGGCTTTTTGACGGACAGCTAAATGTTCCTTAATAATTCCTGAAAATTCAACAGGCATTTCCCAACCAAAAAACCCTATCAATTTTGCTCCTAATTTTTTGTGACAGGAATTGAGACGAGTTTTTTTCATGATTGTCCTTCCATGAAAATAATTTACTACCACATAATCCCCCTTGATGCAAGAGAAATTGTCCTAAGTCTTGCCCATAAATTCAAATCTGCTATAATTAAAAGCCAATTATGATTAAATTAAAAAAATATATAAAAGAAAATATCAAAGAGAAGCTTAAAAACGAATACCCCATTGAACCTTCAATGCTAGAAATAACCTACACTCCTCAGCTTAAGATGGGAGATTTAGCCTTGACGTTCCCTTTTCAACTGTCAAAAAAGATGAATAGGAAGCCGAGAGATTTGGCCCTGGAAGTAATTCCTTTTCTTTCTTCTCTCGAAGGAGTAGAAAAGATCAATGTTGCAGGGCCAGGCTATATAAACATCTTTTTAAATAGAAAAAAATTCTTCTCTCGACAGCTCCAATCACTCAATAAATCCTCACTAGTGCCTGAAGAAGAAAAAATAATAATCGAGCACACAAACATCAACCCTAATAAAGCTGCTCATATCGGCCATTTAAGGAATGCTGTTCTAGGCGATACCTTGGGACAATGCCTTAAATACAAGGGAGAAAAAGTTGAAATTCAGAACTACATAGATGATACAGGGGTCCAGGTCGTTGATGTTGCCTTCGGCTTTATGGACATGGAGAAAAAAAGCCTTGAAGACATCAAGAAAATCAAGGGAAAATTCGACTATTACTGTTGGGACCTCTATACCCGAGTCTTTTCTTTTCTTGAGAAAAATCCCCAGGCTGAAAAAAGAAGATCCGAAATCCTAAAACAGATCGAAGAAGGAAATAATCCTGAAGCTGAAATAGCAAGCTACATCTCAAACCGAATCCTCAAAGCACATCTCCGTACCATGCAAAGAATCGGTATTAGCTACGACATCCTGCCCCGTGAAAGCAGCATTATCGGCTTAAAATTCTGGAAAAAGGCCTTCTATCTCTTGAAAGAGAAAAAAGCCATCTACCTTGTGAATGACGGTATGAATAAAGGGTGTTGGGTCATGAAACTTGAAAAAGAAGATGAAAAGGAAAAAATCATCGTCCGCTCTGATAGAACAGTTACCTATGTAGGAAAAGACATAGCATACCAGCTCTGGAAATTCGGCCTCCTGGAGAAAGATTTTTATTATGAACCTCTTTTTAAAGAAAACGGCAAAACAATCTGGATTACGACCCATACGCCAAATACCCATTCCCTTCAATTTGGGAAGGGAAGCCTTGTTTATAACGTTATAGATACTAGACAATCCTATCTTCAAAAAATAGTTGTACAGGGTTTAAAATCTTTAAAATATCTTGTTCAGGCCCAAAAATCCATACATTTCTCCTATGAGATGGTCGCTCTCTCTCAAAAAAGCCTGAAGGAGCTTAATCTGACCATTTCTGATGAAGACAAGGAAAGGAACTTTCTTGAAGTCTCTGGAAGAAAAGGATTAGGAGTGAAGGCTGATGACTTGATAGATAGGCTTGAAGAAAAAGCCTTATCCGAAGTGAATAAAAGAAATCCGGAGCTCGCCTCGGAGCAAAAGGCAGAAATAGCGCATAAGATTGCTTGCGGAGCCCTTCGCTATTTCATGCTCAAATTTGCTCGAAATTCTATTATTGTTTTTGACTTTGAAGACGCCTTGAGTTTTGAAGGAGAAACAGGGCCCTATCTCCAGTACACTCTCGTTCGTATAAACAGCATATTCCGCAATCTGAAAGAAAGAGAAGGTTTTGACGAGAAAACTATCTTTACTTTAATATCATCTAATGAAATTTCTCTCGATGTGTTATCTGAATCAGAGCTTGTGGATTTCTGGGACATAGTTTTCCACGCTTCCCAGTTTGAAGAAGAGATACTTCATTCGATCCGGTCCCTTGAGTTTTCGCATTTGGCAAAATTCTCTTTTAACCTCTGTCAAAAATTTAACGCATATTATCACAAGTATTCAATTTTATCCGAAAAAAACATCGGAATTAAGAATATCCGCATATTAACCATTTATTATATTCAGGAAGTCCTTAAATGTGTTTTTTCGCTAATGGGAATTCCACAGCCGGAACGAATGTAAAATATAAACAGGGAGTTCAAAAATGATTGAAGTCGAACATCTTACTAAAAAATTTGGAGATTTAAAGGCTGTCCAAGACTTAAGTTTTAAAGTCGAAAAAGGAAAAATATGGGGACTTCTTGGTCCAAATGCGGCAGGCAAGACAACAACCATGCGCATTCTCACTGGCTATCTTCCTGCTACAGATGGTAAAGCTACTGTAGCCGATTACGATGTCTTTGAACAACCCAATGAAGTTAAAAAAATCACAGGCTATCTTCCAGAAAATATTCCTCTCTACCCTGAAATGACGGTCTCCTCTTATCTGAATTTCTTCTCTGAAATCAAACAGATCCCAACATCTAAAAGAAAGGAAGCCGTAAACAGAACAATCGAAATCAGTGGATTGGAATCTGTTCGAAAAAGACTCATCAAGAATATATCTCGGGGATTCAAGCAGCGTGTTGGCCTTGCCCAAGCACTCATCCATGAACCTCAGATTCTCATCCTGGATGAGCCTACTACTGGCCTTGACCCAGCTCAAATCATAGAAATCAGACAGCTCATAAAATCACTGAAGGGAAAGCGCACGATTATCCTCTCCACTCATATTCTGGCAGAAGTCACACAAACCTGTGATGGAGTTGTCATCATCAATGAGGGAAAACTCATGGCCTCTGATTCCCTTGAAAAACTCACGGCATCCTATGAAGAAAGAGAAGGAATTTTCATCAGGCTTAGAGTGGGCGGAAAAGAAAAGGTTTCGCTTTTCGAAAGCATTTCTGGGGCAGAAAATGTAAGCTTTGAAGACGATGGGTTCAAGATTGAGTGGACCAAAGGGAAAGATATAAGAGATGATATCACAAAAATAATCGTTGATAATGAATTGGGTCTTATTGAAATGAGACCTCTTGCTATGAACATCGAAGACCTCTATCTCAAAGTTATTTCAGGAGGTGTTGACCAATGAAGAATATTTGGGCTATATGCAAGAAAGAAATAAAAACTTATTTCACTTCTCCTATTGCTTATGTGGCAATTACTGTTTTTCTTGTTCTAGTGGGATTTTTCTTCCACAGCCTTATCTGGTGGTTTAATTCGCAGTCTCTCCAAATGTCAAGAAATCCCTATTACTTCCAGCAGCTAAACATCAATCAAATGGTCTACTCCCCTCTCTTCCACAATATTGGCATAATCCTCCTCTTCATGATTCCTTTTTTAACAATGCGCCTATTTGCTGAAGAAAAAAAGATGAAAACAGATGAGCTCCTCTACACCGCCCCCATCTCCATAAACCAGGTTATCCTGGGTAAATACTTTGCCTCTCTTTTTGTCTTGTTGGTAATGTTCCTACTTACAGGAATTCTTTCTATCTTTACTTTTGCCTATGGAAATCCAGAACTTTCACCTATCTTGAGCGGTTATCTCGGATTATTCCTCATGGGAGCAGCATTTATGGCTGTTGGAATTTTTTTCTCTTCTTTGACCGAAAACCAAATTGTCGCGGCTGTCTTGACGTTTGGAACCCTTCTCCTCTTTTGGGTTTTGAACTGGGCCTCCTTCTCCGCAGGAGGAATATGGAAAGATGTACTCAATTATGCGTCCTATTTTCAGCATTTTGACGATATGACTCGAGGAATCTTAGACACAACAGATGTTGTTTACTATCTCAGCTTCAGCTTCTTAGGACTTTTTTTAACTCACACTATAATCCAATCGCGAAGGTGGAGATAAAAAATGGAAAAAATTAAAAAATATTTAAATTATATAGCTTTAACCCTGATATTCCTGTCTCTCGTCTCACTCAGAATATGGCCTTATAAAAAAACAGCTCCTTTTATTTTAGCAATCCTGGGAGTTGCAGCCTTGGCGACCTATATCATTCTCAATCTCTCTCTCCTCAAACAAAGCTTTAAACGGAAATCTTTTCTTTATTCCAGCAACTTATTTCTCATCATTATCCTGGTCTTAGGAATACTGGTTATTTTCAATTATGTGTTTGCAAGGCATCACTACAGATTCGATTTTACCGAAGCTAAACTCCACAGCCTTTCTGATCAATCAGTGACAGTCTTAAAAAATCTGCAAAATGAAATTAAAATAAAATGCTTTTTCTTGGAGGGGAATTTTAACCTTCCCAAGGCGGAAAATCTTTTGAAGATATACGCCTACCATTCTAAAAAGATAAAATTCGAATTCATAGACCCCGATAAAAATCCAGGCTTAGTTAAAAGATATGAGATTTCAGAAGACGGAACCATGGTTTTCGAATATGGAGACAAAGAGAGCCGTATCACTTCCTTGTCCGAGGAGGACATCACAAACGCCATCATCAAAATCTCTCGAGAGAGCAAAAAAACTATCTACTTTCTCGAAGGCCATGGCGAGGCAAGCATCGAGGAAACCGATGAAGGAGGTTACTCATTAGCCAAGGATGAACTTGAAAAACTCGGATACGAACTCAAAAAGCTAAGCTTAGCTCTCTCTGATACGTTTCCCGAAGATTCTGCCCTGCTTGTCATTCCCGGACCAAAGAAAGACCTTCTTCCGAATGAGCTTGATACAATAAGAAATTACATCCAAAAGGGAGGCAGGGTCTTCTTTATGATTGACCCGGAAAATGCACCGGGTTTTAAATCGTACCTTAAAGAGTTTGGAATTAAACTCGAAGATGATCTAGTTGTGGATACGGTTTCCCGACTTTTGGGAGGAGATTATTTCATGCCCGTAGTGAATGAGTACGAGCATCATGAAATCACAAAAAAATTCCGTTATGCCACCTTCTTCCCATACGCACGCTCAGTGGATACAACCGAGGAGAAGCCAGAGGGCATCTCTGTTGAAGTTCTCGCTAAAAGCAGCCAAAATTCCTGGTCAGAAAGGCAGCTCGATCAAATGGAAGTTTCATTCAACAAAGACACAGATAAAGCCGGACCTATTTCTCTTGCTGTTGCAGCAACTATTGAACCCAAAGAAGAAATAAGCAAACCCAAGCCAAAAGGCCGATTGGCTGTTTTTGGCGATTCTGATTTTGTTACAAATAGATACTATAATCTTTCTGGCAATGGAAATTTTTTCCTCAACACAGTTAATTGGTTAACTGAAGAGGAAGACCTAATCTCCATTCAACCCAAGACCTCTTCTCCGCGGACTATTCAACTGACTCCCTCTCAAGGCAGATTGATATTCTTTGTCTCTCTTATTATTCTGCCTCTTGTCGTACTCATCACAGGAATATCAGTCTGGCTAAGGAGAAGATCCTTATGAAATTCAAAACCACTATTATTCTCTTTGTCGTTTTTTTAGTTTTAATGGCTTATATTTTTCTTTTTGAATCCAAAAGCAAAAACGATGAGCATGCTAAAGAAAAGCTGGTTACCCTTTCTTCAGAGAGTGTCCAGAAAATCATCTACAAGAAAGAGGATGAAACACTTGAATTCCAAAAAAATGCTGAAGGAGAATGGCTTATCATTAAACCGCTTGAAGCTAAGGCTGATAAATACGAGGTCAACCAATTAGCTGAGGAGTTTGCTGATCTCAGAATCGAAAGAGTCGTTGATGAAGAACCAGCAGCCCTGGAAAAATACGGCATTCCAAAAAAAGAAATATGCCTCTACTTCAAAGACAAAGAACCGCAGGTAAAAATCCTCATTGGCATGGAAAACCCTTTAGATAATACCTACTTTGCAAAAAGAGAAAATGAGACAAGGGTAGTCCTCCTCTCAAGTTCACTCAAAAATCTGCTGGAGAAAAGCGTCTTTGATTTTCGGCATAAAGATATTTTCAAATTCGAAACAGATGAGGCAAAAAGCATAAAACTTAGCGCCAAAAAAATTCAATGGGAGGCTTTAAAAAAAGAAGAAGAATGGTTCCTAAAAAAACCTGTCAAAGCTCTTGTCAAGAGCAACAAGATCAATGACATCCTTTATTCTCTATCTAATTTAAAGGCAAAGGAGTTTGTTTCTGAGGAAAAGACAAAAGAAGAGATTAAAAACTACGGACTTGACCAGGCAGATTATGAAGTTTCCCTGTCCATACCTCTTTCAAACCAGGAAGTGACTTTTTTCATCCACAAAGACGATGAAAAAGTATATGCAACCACCTCACTTTCTCCTAAAATCGTTGAAATAGAAGATTCCATCATCTCTGACCTGGAAAAAAAGGCAGAGGAATTAAGAGAGAAAGAAGTCGCCAATTTTTACTCCTGGGAAGTCAATAGACTCCACATCAAGAAAGGAAACATAACCCTGACATTGGTAAAAGATGAGGAAAATAAATGGCATTTTGAATCACAAGATAAAGAGGAGGCTGACAAGAATAAAATCGAAACTTTTATCCGGAAGATCGAAAACCTGGAAGCCACTGAATTCATAGATCCTCCTTTAAACTTAAAAGATTATGGGCTGGATAGTCCACAAGCCAGAGTCCAAATCTGGGTGGAGGAGGAAGAAGAAAAGGTCAAAGAAATCACAATCCTTATAGGTTCAGAAGATAAAGAAGCAAATCAGGTGGTGGTGAAAAACACAAGGTTCGAGTATCTCTTTAAGGTGGATTCAGCCCTTCTTGAAGAATTTCCCAAAGACCTCAAAGATTGGAAGATGAAAGAAGAAAACCTAATGGCGTTAAAAAATCTGATTGAGAGCGAAGCCCTTCCCGGATATTTTTAAATCATTAAGAGACTCTCTTAATGATAACAAGAGTCATATCGTCCATTTGATCGGTACCAGAAGTGAATGAATCGAGTTCCTCATATATTTTTTCCAGAAGCTTCTGTGCAGACAATTTGGAGTGCTTCCGTATAGCTTTTATAAGTCCTCCCTCTTCGAAATCTTTATTTTCCTTATTCCTGCTTTCAGTAATTCCATCTGTAAAAATAACGGCCGTATCTCCTGCATTTAAAGTCACTTTTCTTGCTTCATAAACTTGAGAAGGAAACATACCTAAACATAAACCGCAGCTTTCCAAACGATGGATTTTCCCTTTTTTATCGAATATTAATGGAGGGTTATGTCCGGCATTGATATATCTTAACTCGCCACTTTTTTTGTCAAATTCACAAAAGAAAAACGTAATAAAGCTATTGATAGAAGAACTCCGGTGGACAAAATCGTTCAGTTTTGCAGCCATTTTCTCTAATTTGTATTGAGGATGGATATCCGAATGAAGAGCGGCCCTCAAAGAGGCCATGAGAAGGGAAGCACTCACTCCTTTCCCAGAAACATCAGCAACAATAATCCCCAAGCGTGAAGCATCGATAGAGATAAAATCATAATAATCACCACCGACTTGATAACAGGGGATGTTGTTGCCGGCAATCTCAAAGTTTTTACAACTGGGATTTTCCTTCGGAAGAAAGTCTTTCTGAATTTGGGAAGCTAAAGAAAGCTCCTTTTCCATTTTTTCTTTCTCGATGGATTGGTCGATAAGTTTAGCATTTTCAATCTTGACCGCAGCCAAATTGGACAAAAGAGTCAGAAGCCTCAGGTCCTCATCAGAGAATTTCTCAAGAATGGATATTCGGTCAGAATAGATGATTCCGATAATCTCCTTATTATTCCATAAAGGAACACACATTGCAGAATGGATGTTTAATTTAATTATACTCTCCTGAGCTTTGAAACGCGGATCAGCTTGGACATCAGAAGCCAAGACTGCAGAATGTTTATTAACAGCCATATTGATAATACTCTGGCTCACCTTAATCTTTCGATTTAAAAGCTTCTTGTTATTAATACGAACTACTTTTGAAATGAGTTGAGCAGGATTGCCTTCTTTCAGCATCATAATTCCTCTGTCCATAGGAAGATTCTCCATAATTAGATCCATGATGTGCTCTAAAAGTTCGTTTAGAGGCATATGAAGAATCAAAGCTTTACTGACTTCACTTATGGCGGAGAAAGATCTATGCTCTGATTTAATCCTTTCTATATCAAAAGGTTTTGCGGCAGCTTTTATTGTTGTACTGATATCAGGCTTCTTCAGAATTTCTTCAAGATGCATTATGGTATTAATATTTGCAGAGGAGGACGGACCATCTGTGACTTCAACATTTGTCGAAAGTTCCTTATTGAAGATAATTCTTGTAGAACCGATAAGGATTTCATCTCCTTTATTAAGTTCGGTCTCAGAAGAAATTTTATTACCGTTCAGAAAAGTTCCATTTTTGCTGTTGTTATCTCGAACCACATACCCTGTTTCTGAAGGATAAATAAGGGCATGATGCCCTGAACTAAATGGATCATGAATGGAGATATCATTGTCAGCAGACCTCCCTACAGATATCTTTTTCTTTTTGAGAGGAAAACGAAAAAATTCTCCCTTTTTTGGATAAACATAAAGTATTGGCATCTGAGTTCGCTGTTTTGATTATAATCTTAAAAGGCGGAAGATTTCAAGAAAATTAAGCTTTTTCTAAAATCTTAAGCATTTTTCTACATTTCCTGACTTTATCTTCAAAAGGAATATCATCAATCAAGGGCAGAAGAACCTCCTTTATTTCTTTTCTTAACATGTTGTCAAGAAGCTCGATAGAATAGTCAATTGATTTTTTTGTTCCAGTACAAATATTTTGATAGGCCCTAATGATATCCTCCCGGGGATAGATTAAACTTATCAATTCAAAAATATGTTTGAGAGAGAGAGCTAAACTATTCTCTAAATCTGTAGCCAAATGCGCTTTTTTTTCATCTGCCATTAAATCATTCATTTCTATCAAAATCAGGTAACTCTTTTTTATTTTTTGAATTATTTCAGGTAATATTATCTTTTTCTGAAACAGGAGTTGCGAGTTTTTAGATCTCATTTTATACATAGCTTCGATGATTTCAGCCTCTACATCTTTTCTCTTCTTTTTTAATTCTAAAGCCAATAAATCCGCTGCTTTTTGAGAACCTATTCTGACCAGGATGTCAGGAATGGCTTTTCGTATATGAATATCTTCTTCAGAGTCCCCCAAATAATCCTTTAACGTCCCTATAATCTTAACTCCATATTCTACCAAAGCCTTGCTGGCCACCCGGTAAGTAGTGGGCTTACTCAACTGTTGAATAATGAGATGTACAAGCTCCCTCTTTTTTAGCCTTCCAGCACTCTCAATTGCATAGCTAACCACTTCTGGCGATTCATCCCTAAGCAGTTTACTAAGATCATGAATAAGGTTTGAGGTTGGCTTCATCATTCCCAGGACCTTGGCTGCCTCCATCCTGGAAACCTCTGGCTCCTTGCTTGCTTCCCCTACTATCCTATCGATCTTTTCCTGCATTAGCTCCTGATAAACATCCAGGGACATGATTTCCTTAATTTGAGTATCAAGGCTCTCATCTTCCAGAACATCATCAATTTCCGGGATTAATACTTCTCCATCCAATTCTAGAAGTGAATCCATAGAACCAGCTCTTATTTCATCAGATTTGTATGAGATTATCTTTTTCAGTTCAGGGCTCATCCCTTCTCTTTTGACAAGATCAAAAAGATTCATAGCATACAAAACCGAACTTCTTTTCTTGCTTTGGAGCGTATCAAAGACCAACTTTGTCATATCAACATCAATATTCTCACTTACAAATTTATCAGCATCTTGCCATTTAATCTTCAAGTTTTTCTTCACAATACTTACATATTCTCTGGTAATCATCAAATTGAACAGAATCCAAAAAAGGATAACAACGATCGTGATGAGGCTAATTTGTTTTAAAGTAAAATGCAGGACTGAAAAAAACAGAAGAAGAAGAAGAGCTCCTAAGCCTTTAGCAAATTTGTTTACAAACATATCGATGAATACTTTCGCTCTATACTTAATGTCAGGAGGAATTGGTATATACAGCAGCTCCCTGACAGATTGGCTGAGTGAATGAGCTAGGCTTTTGTCAGTGCCTTTAATGATGACAGCCCAATAAACCAATGGAATTAGAGGTACCAAGAAAATCGCACCAGCGCCGATCAATAAAAACAAGGGGGCAATTACAAGAGCGATACGGATTCCAAAATTTTTCAGGATGCGGTTGGTTAAAAAAATATGAAGCAAAGAGGAAAAAATAAGCAATACGGTAAAAAAAGTGCCCAGAAAAGCAGTCCTCAAATCTGTATTTTTATAGGTCATTTTAACGATAGTATTAAACTGAAAATCAATTAGAGTCGTTACAATAATGGCCGTAGCCATAATCCCGCTCATGATCATTAAATGACGATTCTTTCTTAACAAGTGGAAACTCTTGATGTATCCAACTTTTGGTTTTACCTTCTCAGGTGATATCTCGGGCTCTTCTCTTTTTTCTATTCGAATGATTTTATGTACAAGCTTGACGACTAACAAACAAAAGGCCAGTAAAATAGGGCAAGCTAAAAGCAGATTTTCGGTTCCAAAGCTTTTCGCAAAAAAAGTGGCAAGAAGAGATCCTGCAACTCCACCCAAAAGTCCTCCACTAACTAAAAATCCAACCAATTTTTTTGCTTGTCGAGGATTATAGATATCATTGATTAAAATCCAGAATTGAGTGACTGAGGTTACAGTAAATATATCTGCCCAAAACCAGTAAATCATAGAAAGCCACGGCCACTGAAGTTTAAAGAGCAGCCAGAATAGGAGCAGATTAGAAATAAAAAATGCCAAACTGATAGATATGTATAGCTCTCTCTTCATTACATGCAACAACTTATAGTTTAAAGAGACCACAAAGCCTATAAGCAGAGCTGTTAAAAGATAGGCATAAGGAAGATCATCAGGTTTGAGCCATTGCAGAAAAAGAGAAATTTTGACAGGTTTAATGATGTAGGCAGAAGAAGTGATCAAGAAAAAATAAAAAAACAACAGCACTGAAGTAGAAGTTTCTTCAGGTCTAACATCAACAAAGCGTGATAAAATTTTATGAGCTCGGTTCTTTGCCATACCACTAATCTATAGAATTGGAAACCCTTTTAAAAGGCCTCGGCACCTCTTCACTCTTTCCTCAAGAGAAAGCTCCTCAACAAGCGGAAAAATGACATCCTTTATCTCTTTCTGCAAAGTGTTATCAAGAAGCTCCACTGCATAAGCCATTGATTCCTTTGTTCCAGTCTTTCTATTCTGATAAGCTTTATTGATATCTTCATGGGGATAAATGAGTCCCAACAATTTAAAAATATTCATCAAAGAAACTGTCAGATTTTTCGGCAAGTTTTCACTCATCTTTTGCTTTTCCTCCATTAATTTTGAATCATAAAAATCAATAAGAATATGGAAGTGTTTCTTTATTAATTCAGCAATTTTAGTCGTCACGATCCCTTCTTGGAATTGAACATCAGGTCTTTCGGACCGAATCCTATCCAGAGCATCTATGAGTTCAATATCTATATCTCCCTTATTTTCTGTCAGTACCCAAGTAAGGAAATCAGCAGCCTCTTGAGTCCCGATGCGTGCCAAAACTGAGGCTGCTCCTTTTCGCAATTCAATATCCTCTTCAGAATCTCCTAAATAGTCTGCCAGAGTACCAATAACTCTTGAGCCGTATTTTTCAAGGGCGGCACTGGCATCTTCCCTGGTAAAAGGGCTGTGTAACTTCTGGATTAAGGCGGGAACATGCTCTCTTTTCCTCAGCCTGGCTGCGCTTTCAATAGCATATCTGCTCACCTCCGGCGATTCATCCCGGAGGAATTCTTCAAGTTTCTGGGCAAGAGGAGAATGAGATTCCATCATACCTATGGCTTTGGCCGCTTCCATCTTCGCTGTCTCAGACTCTTTACTTTTATCGACCAAGACTTTTTCAAAATAGTCCTCCATCACTTTCTGATAAACGTCCAGGGACATTATTTCTTTAACCTCTTTTTCCAAAACCTCTTCACTGATATAATCATCAGTCTCAGGACCTAGAGATGTTTCCCCACCCTCAAAAAGCGCACCCAATGAAGAGACCCTTACTTCATCTAATTTATAAGAGATTAATTTTTTAACTTCAGAGCTAAGTTTATCCTGTTTTATCAAATCGAAGAGATGCATAGCATACAAGACTGAACTTCGATTCTTGCTTTCTAAAGTATCAAAGACCAATTTTGTATAATTAAGATCCACCTTTTCAGCCACTAATCTATCTGCTCTCTCCCATTTCATCTCTAATTTTTGTTTTACAGTATTCGTGTATTCTTTGCTAACCTTCAGATTAAGGAATGCCCATGCCAAAATAAAAACAACGATAATAGCACTCACAACTTGGACTCTGTCATCCCAGTTAAGATTGAGAAAGAAAAAGATCAAAAGTATTAATGCTCCGATGACTTTGGCGAACCTAGTGAGAAACATATCGATGAATATTTTTGCTTTGTATTTGAGCTCTGATGAGATAGGTATATATAGAAGCTCTCTTACAGACTGGTTTAGGGAAAAAGAAAGGCTTTTATCGCTGCCTTTGATGATGACAGCAAATATAAGACCTGGAGAAGCAGCAATTCCTAAAGAACAAATGAGTAATATCAGAGGATAAACCATGATTGCAAAACGGATACCAAAACGTTTGATAAGACTGCTTGTCATTAAAAGTTGAACAAAAAAAGGAAAAACCAACATTGCTGCATTTAAATATCCAAAAAAGAATGTCATATCATTCGCATGTATCTTGATATCAATTACACTTTTATACTGCCAATCAATCAAGGTTGACACAACAAATGTTATTGTCACCACTGCTGCCAGAAGCTTTAAATAGTAATTTCTTCTTACAGTATCAAAGCAATCTTTAAAACCTACTTTAGGTGCTCCCTCCTTGTTTTCATCATCTTTTTTCTCGGCTCTATCTTCTGTAGATATCCTTTTCCTTTGCCAAATGAATATATAATTAACGATAAAAACACTGATTATAAGTATCCCGGTAGCTATAAAAAGAAGAGAGTCAGGGGAATTGAAACCTAAAAAACCAGTCAGCAATCCGCCAAAAACACCTCCCAATATTCCTCCACTGCCAAAAAATCCGATCAGCCTTTTGGCTTCCCTCGGATTGAAAATATCGTTAACTAATATCCAGAATTGTGTCACAAGGACTACGATAAAAATGTTCGCCCATATCCAAAAAACTAGAGGCATCCAAGGTAACTCTTTTATGAAAAACAATCCTGAAAGGAAACAAGTAGAAATGAAAAAAATGAGGCTGGAGATTATTAAAACGTGTCTTTGAACCTTGATTTGAAGCTTGGAATAAAAAGCAACAAAAAATCCCATTATTAACGCTGTTAACAGGTAGGCAATTGGAAGTTCCTTCGATCCCTTCACAATTAAATATTGTGCATCTCTAACAGATTTAATAATGTAGTATGGGGCCATGATAAGAAAAAAATAAAAAAAGAGGAGGAGGGAGATATTTTTTTCCCCTGGTTTGATCTCTATAATACGCGATAAAATTTTATATGGGCGATTTTTAGCCATAGAATGACTCTGGTGTTAAAGGATTGCAATGAGTATTAATCTTTAAAATAGCTATCCAATGCCACATCTTCATCATCGAAGATTTCAAAGACTTTTGTAAGCATTGTGACCTGAAAGATGATATAGAGTTTTTTCGATATTTTTGCGATCTTCAGCTTTCCCCCTAAATTATGGGTAGAAATATAGCTGGCTAAAATCTCTCCCACTCCAAAGCTGTCGATGAATTCAACATTCCTAAAATTGAGGAGGATGTTTCTTTTTCCATCATCCAATTGATCTTTGACAAGTTGATGTAGAGTCACATCAGTTAAATCCGATCTTCTGATTTCACCCTCTATGTCAAAAATAACGACATTGCTTTTTTCTCTTGCATTTATTTCCATCTTTTTTACCTTTTTTTCGCTTGTTTTAGATATCTTCCCTTCTTATTTAGCTTTTATCAAAAGAAAAATTGAAAGTCAATCAAAATTACGTCTACAATCTGTTCCGCCTTTTTAACTCAAAACTCAAAGCTCAAAGCTAGGTTAAAATTTGAGCTGACAAATCTGCAACGGGAAGCACCCTAGTGTCCTGTCATCTATGTGATGTCGCAAAGATGACCGTCATTCCCGCGGAAGCGGGAATCCAGAAGCCTGAAGTAGCCAGAAATACTGGATTCCCACTACCTGCCTCCGCAGGCACAAGCTTCGTGGGAATGACGAG
>DAOVDU010000039.1 GCA_030669305.1 Candidatus Aminicenantota bacterium | reverse complement strand
CATATTTTTACTGAATTCTGATTGGAAAGCGGATGAGGTTTTCGAACATCTCACTGAAGATATGCAGAGGACGATCATTGAGAAGAAAATTAAGGTTTACAACATAGATGCATTGAAGATTGCTCATGAAGTTGGCCTTGGCGCGCGTATTAATTCGGTAATGCAGGCTGCATTTTTCAAGATTTCTGGAGTGCTCCCTGAGGATGAAGCCTTGAAACTCATCAAAGACACTATTAAGAAAACATTCTTGAAAAAAGGAGAAAATGTTGTAAAGATGAATTGGGCAGCTGTGGACAGGGCTGCCGCTGCATTAGAAGAAGTTCATATCCCCGATAAGATTACAAAATCAGCACCTGTTATCAAGCTTATTCCGGATGATGCTGACGATTTCGCTAAAGATGTTATTGATCCTATTATGCATTTCAAAGGGGATACAATCCCAGTTTCCAAGATGCCCTATGATGGGCGTATTCCTACAGGCACAACAAGACTGGAAAAACGCGGTGTCGCAACTGAAGTTCCCAGATGGATTCCTGAGAATTGCATACAGTGTAATCAATGCTCACTGATATGTCCTCATGCTGCGATTCGGCCCAAACAGATTGACCCAAAGGATCTAAAAAATGCACCTGATAAATTTATTATAGTAAGATCAAAAACAAAGAATGAAAGAGATCTTCAATACAGGCTCCAAGTTTATATCGAAGACTGTGTCGAATGTTGGAATTGCATAGAAGTCTGCCCTTCTAAAGAGAAAGCTATCGAGATGGTTCCAATAAAAGAGGCCCGTGCCTCAGGAGAAAGAGAAAATGAACTCTTCTTTGAAAATCTTCCTGATAATGTTCTTGATGGAGTCAAACGGGAATCTATAAAAGGGAGCCAATTCCTTATGCCTTATTTTGAATTCAACGGTGCATGTGGCGGGTGTGGAGAAACCCCTTATGTTAAATTGGCCAGCCAGCTCTTTGGAGATAGAATGATTATTGCAAATGCAACGGGTTGTTCTTCGATCTGGGGAGGTACATTCCCAACCATGGCATATTGTAAGAATAAAGAGGGACAAGGACCCACATGGGCAAATTCATTGTTCGAAGATAATGCAGAATATGGATTTGGAATGCGTTTGGCAGTTGATGCAAACAGAAAACATCTTCTTAGTAGTATCAATAAATTGCTTAAATTAGGGACAACCCCAGAGTTAAGTCAGGCTCTTGAAAAGAGTAAAGAACTCTGGGATTCAGTAGATGATGAGGCAAAGGAGTCGGCAAAAGCTGTAAAACAAGCTTTACAAGGAGCGCTTGCTAGGGCTTCAGAGAAAACCAAGATCATAATTGAGGAGATTATCGAATTACAAGATTATATCGTAGATAAAAGCATCTGGAGTATCGGCGGAGATGGATGGGCTTATGATATTGGATATGGTGGGTTAGATCATGTGCTTGCTACTGGAAAGAATATCAATGTTTTAGTGTTGGATACAGAAGTCTATTCTAATACAGGAGGGCAGGCATCTAAAGCAACTCCTACAGGTTCAGTGGCAAAATTTGCAGCGTCGGGCAAGAAGACAAAGAAAAAAGATCTTGGTCGAATGGTTATGACTTATGGTTATGTCTATGTTGCGGCAGTAGCAATGGGTGCAAGTCAAAATCAATGCTTGAAAGCCTTTTTGGAAGCAGAGGCTTATAATGGTCCATCTTTGATTATTGCTTATTCTCCTTGCATTAACCACGGTATCGATATGACGAAAACTCAGGCTGAAGAGAAACTGGCTGTTGATTCAGGCTACTGGCTGCTGTACAGATATGATCCATTGCTTGCAAAAGAAGGCAAAAATCCTTTAATATTGGACTCAAGAGAACCAAAACTTGATTATCAAACATTTCTCAACAATGAGATCCGTTATCGTACTTTAACACAACAATATCCTGAGATTGCAAAGGTGCTTTTTAAACAGGCTGCAAAAGAAGCGAAGGAAAGATATGAATATTACAAAAGAATGGCTGAAAAATAAATAAAGCAGTCTTTATGGCCTTAATGAAATCCTTTATGAATGTCGATTAACTTGAGAAGGAGGGATGAATGTCAACTTACCTTTATATTATATTAGCCTACATTCTTGTTCTCGCCGGTTTTAATATTATCAGAGCAAGGCGCGTAAAAACACAAGAAGAATTCATGGTGGCGGGCCGGTCAGTTAAAACTTCAGTCTTGGTCTTCACTCTGATATGCACATGGATAGGTTCAGGAACGTTTATCGCTGGAGCTGAGTTTGCTTCTCAAGCGGGGTTTTCGGCAATCTGGCTGCCAGCCGGGGCATTTGTAGGAATTATTGCTATTTATTTTATAGCCGGGAAGATTCGAACATTTGGTCAGTACACAATAGGCGATATACTTGAGGAACGATACGGGCCTGTTGCACGCGTCATTGGATCCATTGCTATCATTATATCCTTCACAGCCATGGTTTCCTACCAATTTGTCGCTGGAGGTTTTATCCTAAATATTGCTACTGACGGAGCCATCTCTGATTCAATGGGCACTATCATTGCTGCAATTTTTGTTATTCTCTTTACAGCAGTAGCGGGCATGGTTGCCGTAATTTATACGGATTTGCCGAACGGTATCATCATCGTACTGGCTTGCTTGCTGGCTGTTCCTTTTGTGTTTTTAGCAGCAGGAGGCTTTCCTGGGGCGCATCAAAGTCTTGATGCAAGTTATTTCGCTGTGGTAAACGAACAGTTCGGAGCATACCCGGCTCTGAAGGTAGGTGGGTATTTCCTGTCAACTATGCTTCTTCTCATGGGAGTGCAGAGCATGTACCAAAAATTTTACAGCGCCAGAACACCAAAGGATGCCAAAAGAGCTGTAATCTTCTGGACTATAGGAACTATATTTGTTGAAACTGCTGTTGTTGTGATCGCAGTTTTTGCCTACAGTAAATTGAAAGGCCAAATTGATCTTTCCATTCCCAAAGAAGGAGGAAAAGTTGTAATCATGGCAGCCAGAAGTCTGGTCCCTCCTGTAGTGGGAGTTCTGCTTCTGGGTGCCGCGTGTGCAGTTGTCATCTCTACAGGCATGAATTATCTTCTGTCTTCTTCTACTAATATTATGCGCGATATCTATCAGCGCTTTCTTAAGAAGGAAGCAAGCCAAGGAGGCATGGTTGCACTTCAAAGAATATTTGTGGTTATCATTGGAGTTTTGGCTTTTCTTGTTGCAATGAGATTAACTTCTGTTTTAGAAATGGCTTTTTTTGCCTATACAATATATGGTGTGGCTATAACTCCTGCACTCATTGCTGCCCTTACCTGGAAAAGGGCGACAAAGGCTGGAGGGTTGGCGTCGATCATGTCAGGGGCGGGTATAACCGTTTTTTTAAGAATCATGGTAGAGTTTTTACCTCCTGACAAAGTTCCGGATGGAGATCCTTGGGGAATACCGATTATCTTTCCAGCTCTGATCGTATCTCTAGGGTCTCTTGTAGTAGTCAGCCTGCTCACAAAGAAGCCAAAGCCTGAAGAATTGGAAAAATTCTTCCCTAAATTCAAAACTCCATAATTTTTTGTATCTCATCCCCGTTGGTTTTGTTTCTGAGTAAGACAAATATGTGGTTTTTTCCATGGCGGAGCGTATCCAAATCTTTTTCGATGACAAAAGGAATCTCAATTTTGAATTTCATTTTTTTATTTTCTTTGAGCTCTTCTTCATCGATTTTAACCTCAAATGAATCTTCATGTTTCCAGACAAGATGTCCTTTAGAATCTTTTAACTCAAGGCGGACTTCCAGCGTTGTCTTTAGCTTATTGTCTTCCTCCTTAAACCATATGTTGGCGTAAGGAACATAAATAATGATGATTCCTTCCACCTTATCCGGTTCGACCAGTGTCTTTTTAACATTCCAGTTAAAATCAAAAAGAATCGTTTCCCCTATTATAGTCTGCATAGACTGTGCTTGGGCCTTGCTGAGATCATGCATATACGCTAAGTTTATGTATGTGATCAATTTAAAAATTCCTATGCAGTTTGAATCAACGAAAATAACAGGGAAATTTCCGTAGTACCAGATTTCTCCACATCCGCCACCAGAGCTCATGGGATTAGTTGATCTATCAGAGGGAGGCCCGAAAAGGACATAGATTCGCCCCCTGTCTGTCAGGTATCCTGGTTTTGGTTCTGTTCCGAAAAGCTCATTCGCCTTCTCAATACGATCAAGATATTCCATCTTGAACTCATTCTCTTCTGTATTTGGATCAGGGTCCCGACGCTTCCAGAATTCTTCCTTAAAGTTTTCCCTTTCAGAATCAGGCAGTTCGAGAAAGATTTTCCTTTCCTGGCTGGTAATGATGTATCTGACTTTGGATAAAAACTCAGCATTTTTAGGATCCAACTTCTGTTCTAATTTGTAATAATAACAGGAGCTGGTAAAGAAAAAAGAAAAACAAGAAATCAACAGAAGAGAAAAAATCAATAAGATAAGATATCTTCCCCCCTTTTTTTTATTTAATATCAGTGAGTTATTCATTTTTTTTCCTTTAAAGCCTCCACATTCTTACGAATTTGAGGCTGATCGGGATTTATGTCAAGGGATTTCTCCCATACAGCCAAAGCTTGCTCCATCTTTCCAAGTTGAAAATAACATGTTCCCGTTGTAACCTATTTATTGTTATACTTTATTGTCTTTTAGAACATCATATATCCTCTACCATATAGATTAGAGTGAACTGCTGGTAAATTCAAGATAAAAAACTGAATAAAATGGCATTGACTAGAGAACATTTATCAACGTAATGTGGAATAGGACCGTTTTAATGTGGAGAGAATGTAAAAAAAAAGATTAAGAAAAGAAAAGGAGGATTTTAGTGAGAAAGACCTTTTTACTTTTGTGTTTTTGTGGCTATTTTCTTTTAAGCCTTGATTTATCACTTGCTTATAGCGAAAACGAGAATTCTCAAAATGGTCCCACAGACCCTGTGGATCGCATGAAATCCTGGGAGCATCATTTAAGGCTCAAGAATGAATCGATTTTCAGAAACCTGAAGTGGAGAGCTGTAGGACCTATGTTTCAGGGAGGGAGGATCGAGAGTATTGCTTGTCCTTCCGGAATTAATACGACTATTTATGTTGGAGTAGGATCAGGAAATATATGGAAGACAAATAACAATGGGACAACCTGGAAGCCAATATTCGAAAATGAATCTACTTTTACTATTGGAGATATAGATGTGTCGAATTCAAATCCTAATGTAGTCTGGGTTGGGACAGGGGAAAACCTCATGGCGAGGAGTTCCTTTGCGGGAACAGGTGTCTTCAAATCCATAGATGCTGGAAAAACCTGGCAAAACATGGGATTACATGATACTCATCACATCGGCAGGATCGTTATCGACCCTCTTGATCCTGACATCGTTTATGTCGCAGCCCTGGGGCATAATTATTCATTTAACGAAGAAAGAGGATTATTTAAGACAACTGACGGTGGAAAAACCTGGAATAAAGTTCTTTACATATCTGAAAGAGTTGGAGTTGTAGAGGTTGTGATGGATCCCTCTGATAACAAGACATTGTATGCTGCTGCTTGGGAAAGAGACAGAAAAGCCTGGAATAATGTGGTCTGTGGAGAGGGAAGCGGAATCTACAAAACAATTGATGCGGGTATTACTTGGAAAAGATTATTCAACGGATTTCCTAAAGGAAAACATGTGGGACGCATCGGACTGGATGTTTCTGTTACAAATCCCAATGTTGTATATGCTGTTCTCGACAACCAGACACCTCGTCCTGAGGGAGAGAAAAAAAGGAGACGAGCCATCGGGGGTGAAGTCTATCGCTCTGATGATAAGGGAGAGTCCTGGAGGAAGGTCAACGAGAATGAATTATTTGCCGGGATTAACTATTCTTTTGGTGACATTAGAGTCTCGCCGGATAATGAAGATACTATTTACATCTTAGGAATAAATCTCCTAACTTCACAGAATGGAGGCAAGACCTATAAAAAAATTGGGGGAACTGTTGTTCATCTTTACCACAACATCACAAGAGCCCTTCACCTTGACCATCATGACCTGGAGATAGATCCAATGAATCCGGACAGATTACTCCTTGGAAATGACGGCGGCCTTTATTTGTCCAATGATAGAGGAAAAACATGGCTGCATGTAAACAATCTGCCCATTGCAGAGTTTTATGCCATTTCAGTGGACATGGATAATCCATATAAAATCTATGGAGGCACACAGGATGATGCAGCTCTATACGGCCCGAGCACTCATAATATTGAGGATGGGATAGAGGATCCATGGGAATACATCTGGATAGATATATGGGGAGGGGGAGATTCGTATTTTACGCTGGTTGATCCGACTGATCCCAACATTGTCTATTATGAACAGCAATTTGGCAGCCTGAAGCGAAAGAATTTAAAAGACGGTACAACAAAATATATTCAACCCAGAGCAAAAAAAGGGGAGCCGCCTCTTCGTTATAACTGGATGACTCCTTTTATCATTTCCCATCATAACCCTTTTACTCTCTATTATGGAGCGAACAGAATCTTTAAATCTATAAACAAAGGAGACAACTGGGCTTACATAAGCCCTGATTTGACAGCAAATCCTGGCCCTGAAAAGCAAGGCAATGTTCCTTATGGGACAATAACCTCAATATCTGAATCTTCACTTAAAATTGGATTGATTTATGTTGGAACTGATGATGGGAATGTTTTTGTGACTCGGGATGATGGTGTGAGCTGGACTGAGATTAACACTGGGCTTCCTAGAAAATGGGTCAGTCGAGTTGTGGCCTCTTGCTATGATGAGGGAACTGTATATGTTTCATTGACAGGGTACCGAGAGGATGACTTTAAAAGATATCTGTACATGTCCACAGATTTTGGCAAAACGTGGAAATCTATCGTTGGAAACCTTCCTTCTGAACCGATAAATGTTATAAGAGAAGACCCCAGGCGAGAAGATATTCTATATGTAGGGACTGACCATGGGGGAGTGTATACATCTCTCAATAAAGGGGTGTCCTGGTATTCTCTCTGTAATAATTTACCTACAGCTGCTGTGCATGATATTGCTGTCCATCCAAGGGATAACGAGTTGGTTATTGGAACCCATGGAAGAAGTGCTTTTGTTTTGGATGTGGAGCCCATTCAAAAATTAGACAAGAAAATATTGGAGAAAGAAGCGCATCTTTTTGATGTAAGGCCAGCCATGCTGCCTCGATGCAGAGATTATAGAGGAGATTGGGCTCTGGAAACCAGAAAAAAAGCGTTCATCCACTATTATTTGAAAAAGCCTTTAGATGTTGAAATCTCCATTCTGAATGAATCAGGAAAAGTCATTAAAAAGCTTAAAGGCACAAATGATCCAGGTATTAATGTGGCGGTCTGGGATTTAAGCCCTGAGAAAGGAAAGGAAACTCGGACTATTTATGCACCGGGAGCTAAGCTGGTCAGGTCAGGGAATTACAGGATTAAAATCCTGGCGGGTGATATTAAATTAGAAGGAAATATTCAGGTTCTTGATTTTGATAGACAACCTGAAATTACTCCTAAAAGTAGTAAAAATTTCCTACAAGCTCATTTGGCAATTTTTATGACTGCGTTGGGTTCTTTTATTTTTCCGCTTTTCACCTGAATCATAGCATCTTGCAGCTCTTCAAAGGAAAAAACTCGTCTTCCCATTCTTATGTTTGCCTTGCCTGCGATTCTCAAAAACTCTTCTCCTTCATTTTTTTTTACATTGTATAAAGTTCTTACATCTCTTCCCCACAGATTTTCTGAATAATTCCTTATCTCAATAGGTGACATACTTACCGGTGCAAGCACAAGGATTCCTCCTCTTCCTACTTTGGTAATGGCTGGCTCTACCAGTACACCTGCGGGAGGGAATATGATTGCCGAATCAAGGCTGACAGGAAGCTCTTCCTCCAGGACATTTCCCACCCAAACAGCCCCATTTTTTTTCGCTTCCTCTTTATGTCTTGAAGATCTGGTGCTGACATAAACGTCAATGCCTAGATGATTTGCGGCGTTTAAAACACAATAGGCGGTGGGACCGAAGCCAAAGAGCCCTAGCTTATCTCCTTTCTTCGTCTCTGTCAGCTTAAAAGCGCAATATCCTGCAATACCTGGACACATAAGCGGTGCAATATCTTCCGGTTCCATGTTTATTCCCTGAAGAGAGAGAGCAAAGTCTTCTTTAATGGTTACATACTCAGCAAAACCGCCATCCACATCCCAACCCGTACATTGAAAGTTCGGGCAATAATTCTCTTTTCCCGAAAGGCAGTATTTACACTCACCACAGGTGCTGTGAAGCCAGGAAATGCCAACTCTGCAGCCGGGTCTAAAATTTTTTACTCTTTTTCCCGCTTCCTCGACCACTCCTACTATCTCATGCCCCAAAATTAAAGGAGATTTTTTCAAAGGTAAATCTCCCTCCACAATATGGATATCTGTCCTGCATATCCCACATGCTTGAACCCTTACTCTTATTTCTTGTTCATCCGGATGAGGTAAAGGCGCATCCTCAAGTTTTATTGGCTTATCTTCTATTTTTGACTGCTTTTCCAGAATCCAAGCTTTCATGTTCCCTCCTAAATAATGTAGAGGCTTTTGTAAAAATTTTTCACCACTTCATCAAACTCTTCTCTATACTGTTTTAAAGCAAGGGGGAGATAATTCAGGATGTCCTAGGTGGTGATGCCAAAATTTTCCATGGCGCTTTTATCCATCCAGATTTCTCATTTCCTCCACAGTGCTTATTTTCATTTCTCGCTCCTTTTTCAATTTCTAAAGTTTAAATTATCTCATGAGACAGCACATCGTCAAGAAAAGTTAATATTTTTTGGAATAATAAATCATAAACACAGTAAATTAAAATATAGCATGCTTATACCGTATTATTCATTTAAGCTAATCCCCTATATTTTTTGAGCAAATCGGCGGGAATCCTACTCTCGCTTGATATATGATATTTTACCGGTTAGAATGACATATCGTGTATGAACAATTCTTCCTTGAAAAAAGCATCCTCTCGGCAATTCTAGTCTTGCCAGTTCAGAGGATTAATATGTCAGCATCAACTTTCTGCCCAACAAGTCTTTGTTGATGTGTTAACTAAATTTATAAATATTTGAAACATATGCTGACCATAAGATGCTCCAAATGCAACCAAAAAATATTCCGATATTTAAAAGTGGGAAAGGGAAGATTGTGGCACTGCTGGAAGGAGCGAGTAGCGAAAGATTTCAGTGTCAGAGATGGAAATGAGGTGAAGTGCACCTGCGGCAACTCCATTGGCCTGGATAGGGGCAAATGGATTAAGATGAAACAAAATTCTTTTACCTATTCTGGAAAAAGCAAATAATCTGTGCAAAATCGTTATTTCAAGTGAAGTAATGTAATAATAAATAAGCTTTGAAGTTAAATCAGGATGAGATATTATCTCAATTTCTTCAGGACAATGGCTGGAATGTGGCTCTCCAGTGAGGGATAAGCCTCAATAAGACGCATGATATCAGTAAGGTCTTTCTGACGTTTGCTTCTTCGGCGTTGCTCGTCCAAATAGGCCCAAACCTTTCCCTGAAGAACATCTTCAATGCAGGCTACGCTCATTCTATATCCAAGTATTTCTTTTAAAGAGGAGCGGGATATGAATTCCTGATAGCGAGAATCGGTCTGAATCTGAATCCTTAAGTCAGATTTGAAACTGGTCAAATTCACACTGTGTTTAAATTTCTCGATCTTTATACCTTTAGCTGAGGCTTTTTTACAGACTTTATCAATGTCTAAAGTATTCACGACGACATCAAGGTCAAGGCTGACAACCGGTTCAACATAAGCATTTACGGCGAGCCCTCCAACAACACAATAAGTTACTTTGGTTTTCCCAAGGATGTCCAGGAAAAGCTGCAGAATATCTACCTGTCCTTTGGCTACGGCGTTCATAAATTCTTTACCAGTCATTTTAAAGACATTCCTATAAAAATTTCACTATTGCGTGTTCGATATAATTTCCAACTTTCAACACTTTTTGATTTTTTCGATTCTTGGATGAACTTATCATACTATAAATAACATGATTTTGATAGAGACACTGATTTTTAAAGCTTTAAAAACATCTAATTCCGGGAACACTATACTTAATTCCTCGGGTCAATTCTTTAATGTGAGTTTCCAAAGTCTTGGTGTGGGAGACGGAGATATCCTCTGGAGAAGGAAGAGGAGCAGCACACTCCTTGCAATACTTGGAATCAGAAGGATTATGAGTTTGACATTAATTATTTCCTGTGTTAGGAATTACAGATTAGGAATTACAGAATGGAAATTAATAAAGAAATTCAAACAATACAGATAAATTAGAAAAATAAACAAACGAATATGAACATCTTAATCGTCGGTGCGGGGGAGGTTAGTTTTCATCTAGCCAAGCGACTTTCTGCAGAAAAGCATAACATAACTGTATTAGAAAGAGATCTTGAAAAAGCACGACATGCAGAAGAACATCTGGATGCTATGGTCATGGTTGGTTCAGGTTCCAGTTTAGAGGATTTGAAAAATGCTAACATAAAACAGGCAGATGTTTTTGTAGGGCTCAGTAATTTCGATGAAGTCAACCTCCTGGGTTGCCGATTTGCTCAAAAATTAAATATTCCCCATAAGATCGCACGCGTTCGCAATCCTGAGTATACCCGGCCTGACTTTATTCTATCGCATGAGGAGATGGGTGTAGATCTCCTCATTCATCCTGAGAGAGAAACAGCCGATGCCATTGTACGCCTGATTCGCCAAAGCAGTGCTACTGGTGTGGTGGAGTTTGCTGGAGGAAGGATTCAACTGTTGGGTATCCGCCTGGAACGCAACTCTCCTATGTTAGGACAGCCACTAAGAGAACACTGGCGCAAATATGGAAACCTGCCAGCCCGTATAGTCGCGATTAAACGGAAGGAGCTCACATTAATACCCACTGGGAACGAAATTCTGGTTGCCGGGGATCAAATATTTGTCATTTGTGAAAAGGATTTGATTCCTACCATTGTGCATATCACTGGTAAAAAAGATGTTTCCATTCAAAACATCATGATTCTTGGTGGAGGTTTAATTGGACAGTTTATAGCCAAGAGCTTAGAGGATAATATCAATGTCAAAATTATCGAAGCCCGTTCGGATAAGTCAGAAAAGATAGCCAATATACTCAAAAAAACATTGGTTATTCATGGGGACGGCACCGATATAGACCTGCTAGCAACAGAGGGCATCCTCGATATGGATACATTTATCTCTGTAACCGGTGACGACGAGACAAACATTATTTGTACCCTCATTGCCAATCATCTAAAAGTGCCGCGCACTATTGCATTGGTGAATAAAACTGAATATTTACCTATTACACCCACTATTGGCATGGATGCGGTTGTGAGTAAACAATTGCTTACAGTCAATGCTATTCTGCGTTTCATCCGGAGAAGTACTCTGGAAAGCGTTGCCTCAATTCCAGGCTTAGATGCAGAGATTATTGAGATAATTCCCCGCAAAGGTTCCAAGATCACGAAACAACCACTAAAAAGTTTGAATTTTCGGCCATCTGCAATCTTAGGTGCTGTGACCCGAAATAACGATGTGATTATTCCTACTGGTGATACACAGGTACAAACCGGGGATCGTGTCGTGGTTTTTTCCCTTCCGAAAGCAGTCGCTGAGGTAGAGAAATTGTTTAAATAACCTGAAGCGTAAATGGAGATATTTTCTATCCCTTATTGATTAAATATAATCTGGTAATTTTTGTATGCATATTTATTTGGTTATCCACATTCTGGGATTTCTCCTAATTTTTCTCTCAGCAGCGATGTTGCTGCCCATCCCCTTTGCACTCTACTATGGTGAAGGTGACTATATTTTCTTTATCATTTCAGCCCTAATCACTTTTGCGGTAGGCTTCGCTGCCTTCAAATTTACGCGCTTGGATCGAGATGTTCGTGCTCGGGAGGGTTTTGCGATTGTTACCCTGGGCTGGATTTCTTTTTCTTTGCTTGGATGCCTGCCGTTCCTATTATCGGGATATATTCCATCACTTACCAATGCTTTTTTCGAGACAATGTCCGGTTTTACCACCACAGGGGCAACAATCTTAGTTGACATCGAAAAGCTTCCTCACGGACTTCTCTTCTGGCGAAGCTTCACCCACTGGCTGGGTGGAATGGGTATCATCGTTCTCTCGATCGCAATTCTTCCCTTTCTTGGAGTAGGTGGTATGCAGCTTTTTAAAGCTGAGGTGCCCGGGCCTGCTCCAGACAAACTAACCCCGCGTGTCACACAAACCGCTAAGATATTGTGGGGAGTATATATTTTGATATCCTCCGTGGAAACGATTTTATTAATGCTGGGAGGAATGAATCTTTTTGAAGCTCTGTGTCATACTTTTGGGACAATGGCTACTGGCGGCTTTTCAACAAAAGATGCCAGCATCGGCCATTACAACAACGCTTATATTGATTATATTATCATCTTTTTTATGATTGTTGCTGCGACAAATTTTTCCCTTCATTATCGCTTTATGAAAAGAGAATTTAAAAGCTATATCAAAAACAATGAGTTTCGCCTTCTTCTCTTTTTAATTTGTAGTGCTACGCTTCTTATTGGAATGCATACTTTTTTGCATCATTATTCAAATGCTGAAATGGCGTTTCGTAAAACATTATTTCAAGTAACCTCTATTCTCACAACTACCGGTTACACAACAGCCGATTTTGAGCAATGGGCATTTAGCTCACAATTCATACTTTTTCTATTAATGTTTTTTGGCGGTTGTGCAGGGAGTACGGGCGGGGGAATGAAAATCATTAGGTTATACGTGCTGATTAAATTTGTTTTTGCCGAAATCAGGCGTTTGATGCATCCAAAAGCGGTTATCCCGATTCGTGTGGGGAATACTGTTATTCCTCGCGATATTGTAAGAAATATTCTCGGATTTTTAACGCTCATGACCGGTTTGTTTATTTGTGGTGTTATTGTGATGACTATTTTAGGATTGGATTTGGTATCTGCTTTTGCAGCCGTTGCGGCCACTCTGAACAACATTGGCCCCGGGCTTGGCAGCGTAGGTCCGACCGATAATTACGCACATATTCCCCTGATTGGAAAATGGGTGCTTACTTTTTTTATGCTGGCCGGACGATTAGAAATCTATACGGTGCTCGTCCTTCTCGCACCTTCTTTCTGGAAAAAATAATAGGGATAGAGTAAGTAAAAGGTGTGAAAAATGAAGTCAATAAAGCCGATTTTAGAATATCTTTCTTTGTTTTTCATTGTATGAATTAATCTTGAGTCCACAAGGCATTCAGGAAACATTAAAAAAGGAGAGAATATTTGAAGATTTCACAGATTGATGTTTTTCAGGTCAATTATAAGCTTTTGGATCAGAAATATACCTGGTCCAGGGGACAGTCTGTCACTTCTTTTGTCAGTACAATCGTCAAGATGTCCACAGATGAGGGATTAAAAGGTTTTGCAGAAGTCTGTCCTCTTGGCTCAGCATACATGGAGGCTTATGCACAAGGTGTGCCCAGCGGAATAAATGAAATAGGGCCTCTGCTCGTAGGAAAAGATCCGTGCCAGATCAATGTCATCAATGCCCTTATGGATTCCGTTATGAGCGGGCATAGCTATGTGAAGGCTCCTCTTGATACTGCTTGTTGGGATATACTGGGTCAGGCAACAGGGATTCCAATTTGTACACTATTGGGAGGTCGTTATGTTGAAAGCTTTCCACTTTATAGAGCTATTTCGCAGGGTTCTTCTGATGAAATGAAGGATGATGTTGCTCGCTACAGGGAGGAAGGATACAGGCGGTTCCAACTCAAAGTCGGTGGTGATCCGGATGAAGATATCGAGCGTATTAAAGCTGTTCTTGAAGTCATTAAGCCTGGAGATATACTCGTGGCTGATGCAAACACGGGTTGGATAGCGCGCCATGCGATTCGTGTTGTTAATGCCTTGAAAGGGGAGGACCTTTATATTGAACAGCCATGCCTCACCCTGGAGGAGTGTCTTGTCATACGGGAACACACGCGGCTGCCGATGGTGTTAGATGAAATAATAAAGGGAGTTGGTTCTTTGATGAGGGCGTATAATCATAGAGCCATGGATGTCGTAAATATAAAGATTTCCCGGGTAGGGGGCATGACAAAAGCCAAACAGATAAGAGACTTGTGTGAGACACTTGGAATTGCGATGACAATTGAAGACAGTTGGGGAGGCGATATAACAACTGCGACAATTGCCCATCTAGTAGGAAGTACGAGGTCCGAATTCTATTTCACCTCTACTGACTTTAACAGTTACAATGATGTAAGGCTTGCTGAGGATGCGCCTAGAAGAATAGACGGGCGTCTTCGCGTACCTTGTGGCCCGGGTCTAGGTATTAATGTAGATGAAAAAATATTGGGTGAGCAGGTGCTTACTATTAGATAAAAATTAGACCTTTATTCGATATGGATATTTTAAAAAATTTATTGTAATATCCATTTTCGCCGTAATTTTATTCTGCAGAAAATATAAAGAAATATGGAAAAAAAGGAATTATTTGCATCGCGATGGGGAATCATTTTTGCCGGCTTGGGAATGGCAGTAGGGACAGGAAATATCTGGCGTTTTCCTAGAATTGTTGCTCAATTTGGAGGAGGTGCTTTTATAATTGCCTGGCTTATCTTCCTTTTTCTATGGGCCATGCCTTTACTTATAATTGAGATGGCCATAGGCAAAAAAACAAGGCAGAGTGTTGGGGCATCTTTTGGGAAGATATTGGGACAAAAATATACCTGGATGGGAATTTTTGTGGCTTTTGTAACTGCTGCCATAACCTTTTACTATACAGTTGTCACAGGATGGTGCCTGAAATATTTTTTGGCTACTGTGTCTCAGGGATTGATCAAATCAGATTCTCAAAAGTTCTGGCAAAGTTTTACTTCCTCATGGGAACCTGTAATTTTCCACTTTGCCGCAATCACGATTGGCTGCACTATTATTTATGCAGGCGTGGTCAAAGGCATAGAAAGAGCCAATAAAATTCTCATTCCTGCTCTTTTTACCATTCTTATCATAGGCTGTGTGCGTGCCATTACCTTGCCTGGTGCTTTTCACGGCTTAAATTTTCTCTTTTCTCCGAATCTTTCAAAGCTGGCTGACCTCAAGCTCTGGCTGAATGCCCTCAGTCAATCAGCATGGTCCACTGGAGCAGGGTGGGGTTTAATGCTGACTTATGCAATTTATTCGCATAAGAGAGAAAATCCTATAGTTACTTCAGCAACAATAGGATTTGGCAATAATATGGCGTCTCTTTTAGCAGCAGTAATGGTTATTCCAACTGTTTTTTCTTTTTTTTCGGGTCAAAATTTCTCTCAGGAAAGAGTCCTTGAAGTTATGAAAACAGATAATCAGGGGCTGACTTTTATCTGGATTCCTAATCTGTTTTCACAGATTCCCTATGGATCTTTTTTCCTGGCCCTTTTCTTTCTTGCTCTTTGTTTTGCTGCATTTTCATCCCTTATTTCTCAACTGGAATTAATCACCCGTATTCTGATTGATGCAGGATTGATCAGGAAAAAGGCTGTCGTTGTCGTTGGAATATCCTGTTTCTGTCTAGGTTTTCCTTCGGCCCTCAGCATGGGATTTTTCAACAACCAGGATTGGGTTTGGGGTTTGGGTTTGATGGTAAGCGGATCCTTCTTCATTATCCTTGTGCTTAAAATTGGGCCAAAGAAATTCCGAGAAGAAATTCTTGAAACTTTTGACAGTAAAATCAAATTAGGCAGAGCATTTGACTTCCTTGTAAAGTTTTTACTTCCCATTCAAATTCTAGCCATGCTTGGCTGGTGGTTTTGGGACAGCTATTCAAAAAATCCCCAAAATTGGTATAACATTTTTTCTCAATCCTCAGTAGGAACAGTCCTTTTTCAGTGGATTGTTGCTATAGTCATATTTATACTTTTAAACAAAATTATAAGCAGAAAAATGCTAGGGCCAGTGGATTCAAAAACAGGATGAAAGTAATAATTTTCGACATCAAGAGATATGCTATCCACGACGGGCCAGGTATCCGAAGTACAGTTTTTTTTAAAGGATGCTCTCTTAGGTGTGAGTGGTGCCACAATCCTGAGGGCATAGAATCAAATCCTGAAATTATGGTGCACTCAGAAAGATGTGCAGAAGAGTGCTCTGCCTGTGTATTTGAATGTCCTCAGAGTGCAATTTTAAAAGATGGGAACTCAGTTGTGATTGACCAGGCGAAATGTGATCTGTGTGGAAGCTGTGAGCAAGTTTGTGTTTACGAAGCCCTTGAAATTGTTGGAAAAGAAGTAACAGTTGAGGAAGTCATGGAAGATATCGAGAAAGACAGGATATTCTTTAATGAATCAGGCGGGGGCGTCACATTTTCTGGAGGAGAACCATTGATGCAGCCCGATTTTTTAGAATCAATTCTTGTAGAATTGAGAGAAAGAAAAATTCATTCGACAGTGGATACTTCAGGATATGTTTCCTTTAAGGACTTGGACAGGATTTCCGGTAAAGTAGACCTTTATTTGTATGATCTTAAATTGATGGATGAAAAAAAGCACATAAATTACACAGGAAAGTCCAACAAAACCATACTCGAGAATTTGAAAAAACTCTTAGACAGAGGAATTTCTGTTGTTGTTCGTATTCCGCTCATATCAGAAATCAATGATGACGACAAAAATATCCGGATGACAGCAGAATACCTTCATACTCTAAAAAACATAAAACAAATAAACCTTTTGCCCTACCATAAAGGGGGATATGAAAAACGCAAAAAACTGGTAAAGAAAAAATCACGGAAAACTTTTCAAGCACCTTCGGATAAAAGGATTAATGAGATTAAAAGAATTTTATCTGACTATGGCTTCTCTGTAAAAATAGGAGGATAAGACGTGAAGGAGAGAATAAAAAAGCTGAGGGAGCAAAGCGTGAGCACAAAACCTTTCATCACTCCAGAAAGAGCAAAGCTCGTTACCGAGTTTTACAAGAGTGATATTTCGAATAAAGTTTCTTCTCCTGTTCAGAGGGCATTGGCCTTCAAACATTTACTCGAACACAAAGAGATATGCATCAATGAGGGAGAGCTTATCGTGGGGGAGAGAGGTCCTGCTCCCAAAGCAACTCCAACTTACCCAGAAGTTACAGCACACAGCCTTGAAGACCTCAGGATTTTAAATACTAGGGAGAAAACAACATTTGCAGTGGAGGAAGAAACCAAAAAATTATACAAAAAAGAAATCATTCCTTTCTGGAAGGGAAAATCTATAAGGGATAGGATCTTCAGCGAAATGTCAGAGGAATGGATAGATGCCTTTGATGCGGGAGTCTTTACCGAGTTCATGGAGCAGAGAGCGCCCGGACATACTGTTTTAGACGATAAAATATATAAGAAAGGATTTTCTGATTTTAAGAAAGACATAGAAAAAAGTTTAGAAAAATTGGATTTCTTGAATGACCAGGAAGCTTACAAGAAAAGGGAAGAACTCAAGGCTATGAAAATATGCGCAGATGCGCTCATAATGTATGCAAAGCGACATTCCGGGAAAGCAGAGGAGCTGACAAAAAAGGAAATTGATCCTGAAAGAAAAGAAGAGTTAGAAAGGATTGCGGAAATCTGTTCCTATGTTCCTGAGCATGCACCCCGGAATTTTTGGGAAGCTTTACAGTGCTACTGGTTTGTTCACCTTGGAGTCATCATAGAATTCAACACATGGGATTCGTTCAACCCGGGAAGACTTGACCAGCATCTTTGTCCTTTCTATAAAGGAGAGTTGGAGCAGGGGAGTCTCACGCAGGAGAAAGCAAAAGAGCTTTTACAGGCATTCTGGATAAAATTTAATAATCAACCTGCTCCTCCCAAGGTAGGAGTGACTGCAGAAGAAAGCGGCACATACACTGATTTTACCTTGATAAACACAGGCGGCATCAAGGCAGATGGTTCTGATGGAGTCAACGAATTGTCGTATCTTATCCTTGATGTGGTCGAGGAGATGAGGATATTGCAGCCAAGTTCTATGGTACAGATAAGCAAAAAATCACCCGACAAATTCCTGAAAAGGGCATTAAAAATAGTAAAGACAGGTTTCGGACAGCCGTCTATTTTTAATACGGATGAAATTGTTCAAGAACTTGTAAGGCAGGGGAAATCCGTCGTTGATGCGCGGAACGGAGGAGCCAGCGGCTGTGTTGAGACCGGAGCTTTTGGCAAAGAAAATTATAATCTTACTGGCTATTTCAATTTGCCAAAAGTCTTTGAAATTACTTTGAACAATGGAGTTGACCCTCGGACCGGGAAAACAATTGGCCTTCAGACCGGAAATCCTGAAACATTTGCTTCGTATGAAGAATTGTTCCATGCTTTTAGAAAGCAGGTAAATTATTTTATCGACATCAAAGTAAAGGGGAATAATATTATCGAACGCCTGTACGTTGAGTACTTGCCTACACCATTCCTATCAATCCTCATAGATGACTGTATTGCAAACAGTAAGGACTATCATGACGGCGGTGCGCGTTATAATACATCTTATATACAGGGAGTAGGATTGGGGACGATAACCGATGTTTTGACGTCTGTAAAATATAATGTTTTTGATAAAAAGCACATCAGCATGCATGAGCTGCTGGAGGCCCTGAAAAATAACTTTGAGGGGTATGAGCCTTTGCGTCAGAGATTTATGAACAAGACGCCTAAATATGGGAATGATGACGATTATGCTGATAATATCATGAAGTCCATCTTTGAGGTCTATTATGAGACTGTAGATGGAAGGCCAAATACTAAAGGAGGAAAATACCGGATAAATCTCCTACCAACGACAGTTCATATTTATTTTGGGAGGGTTGCTGGCGCAAGCGCAGATGGACGAAAAGCTTGTGAGCCTCTCTCCGAAGGCATATCTCCTGTCCAGGCGGCTGACAGGAACGGTCCAACAGCGGTTATCAAGTCTGCTGCAAAAATGGACCATGTACGAACAGGAGGAACTCTTCTCAATCAAAAATTTACTCCTCATATTCTAGCCGATGAGGAAGGAATAGATAAACTTTGCGCCCTTATAAAATCTTATTTCAAGCTAAATGGGCATCATATTCAGCTTAATGTTGTCAGTGCTGATACGCTTCGGGATGCTCAGAAACACCCTGAAAAATACCGCGACCTCATTGTGCGTGTGGCTGGCTACAGCGATTATTTTGTTGATGTCGGTGTTGAACTTCAGAATGAAATCATCAAAAGAACAGAACACCAAGCATTCTAGCTTAAAACTTAAAGCTCAAACCTCAAAACTGGAACAAGTAAGGAGTAAGGAGTTAGGAGTTAGGAGTAAAGAAGTTTAAGACAATCCAGTCTGTTCCAGTCGGGCGGATCCACTCCCAGAAGGTGTTTGACAAAAAAGTCACGCCGCCATCCGTCCCGTTCCGAGCTCAAAATGATTTCGCCGGTGATATGTTTGCAATAAAAAATG
>DAOVDU010000075.1 GCA_030669305.1 Candidatus Aminicenantota bacterium | reverse complement strand
CGTCTCACGATTCTTGCCTTAAACCTTCAACCTTAATCCTTAAACCATTATTTCGGCTCACGGCTTACAGAGGGAACTGACATACTGTCATACTGTTATACTGCCAAAGAATAAGAAAATCGTGAATAGTGAATGGTAAATGGAAAATGGGGAAACGCTGTCATTGCGAGGAACGTAGTGACGTGGCAATCCCATTCAAAGGCGCTACACATTGAGATTGCTTCACTACGTTCGCAATGACGGGAGGGTGGGTCAAAGTATGAAAAAAAAGGAAGAAAAAGCGAGGTTCGAGCTTCGATTTTATGAGGGCTACAAGGGAAGCGAAACGCCGAGGTCTGTAATAATTGGCAGCAAGGAATTCATAATAGAGGAAATCATCTGGAGAAAAAGAATTCGCGACCAGAAAACAGGTAAGATGTTTGAGGTCTTCAAATGCAAGATGGAAGGAGAAATAGTAAAGATCACAATCCATGAATCAGGAAAATTTGAAATAACATATTTATAAATGGTGAATAGAAATGGGTTTAAGGTTGAAGGTTTAAGGTTTAAGGCAAGAATCGTAAGCCGTGAGACGTAAGCCGTAAACCGAAATAATGGTTTAAGGTTGAAGGTTTAATGTTTAAGGCAAGAGGGAACTGTTGTACTGTCATACTGCCAAAGAATAAGAAAATGGTAAATGGGGAATGGTTTTTCGGCTTACTCCTTACTCCTGACTCCTCACTACTTACTTATTACTCGACGATCTGGGAGACGAAGACTGGCTGGAGATTATATTTTTCCACAAGAAGGATGTTTTCCTTGAGGACTTTCAGAGTTTCTTCGAATGGATGACAGATACCTATGGCCTTGCCGTTTTTCCGGGCCAGGCGAAAAAGTTCATGCAGTTTTCTCTCTATGTAACCTTCATTAACCTCTGAGTCAAGAAAGACCTGACGAGAAGCTGTGGGGATTTTGAGCGATCGTGCGACATTATAAGCAACGGTTTTTCCGGTCGTCCGGCTGTCAACAAAGAAGAGATTTCTTAATTTTATACGCTCCAGAATAATACGCATGAGATTCTTATCTGCTGTGATTTTCGAGCCCATGTGGTTGTTAACGCCGATAATGTAGGGAACTTGATCGAGATCCTTTTCTACTGTTTCTATGATTTCTTCTTCGCTCATTTTGGAGAGAATGATTCCCTCAACGCTGTTATTTCCTTCTATGTTGTTGATGGATTCCATAGGGATGTGAAGAATCACTTCCAGGTTGTTCTGGCGTGCAATTCCTGCTGTTTCACTGGCAAGAGGACTGTAAGGGAGAATGGCGACTGTTATCGGCTGATTGATGGAACAGATATCATTTATGGCTTTGAGACTTTGGCCCATATCATCGATGATGATTGCAACTTTATTTTTAGAAACTATTATGGAAGGCTTTTCCTCTGTTTTTAGCCTTTCTTTCAGGCAGGAAAAGAGAATTGTGAGTCTTTGCTTTTTCTTCCCTTTAACTTCCCACAGGTAATAATTTTTTTCCTCGAATTTCTGTTCTTCTTTTTTAATGATAAAAGCGTCTACTTTCTGGAATTCTTCTTTAAGAAGAGATTCCAGGCTGGTGTATTGCTCAAAGGAAAGATCGATCATAAAATGATTGATTCCCTCACTGTCTCTGAACTGGTTGATTGAGCCGGGCGGAATATTATTGGCAGATACGTTACTCAGTATGATATCACTCAGGACATCTTTTTTCGCTGTGACCTTTTCTTTTCTTGCAAGGGCATAGAACAGATAGGATTTTTCTCCCTTTTTCCACGCGACATAGTCTAAGCCAAGGGCAGAAAAGAGGCCGACAAGAATAAAGATGATATAGAAGAGAGGAGGAGAACCTGGAGTATATTTTCCTTTAGGCGAGCTGCTTGTCTGCATAAATTACATTTTAGGAAGAAGTTCATATGTATTTTTGAGATAAGAGCTTTGACCCAGATGTTCTTTTTGGATTAAAATGTCAGGCTTTATTCCTTTTAGCCATAATTCTTTTCCTGAGGTGAGGAAGAAGATTTCTGAGGTAAGCAGCAGGCCGCTTCCGTCTTCTAAGAGAAGGAATTTTTGTTTGGCAATAAGACCTGGAGTCTGGAAGCCAATGATTTTGGCTTTTTTGAATTCCTTTAGAACAGCAGCAACTGCTTCTGCTGGCCCGATTGTGGCTCTATTCGTCCAGATTACAAGAGGGAGTCTTTCAAGGTCTGCCTCTTCAGGACAGGAAATTACCTCTTTAGTCCCTCCTTTTTTCTCGAAATAGCCAATATTTTCGGATTGGATGAAAAGGTTTATAAGTTTTACTGCTTCCCCAATCCCGCCTTCATAACAATTCCTCAGGTCCAAAATTAAAACCCTTTTTTGTGGTTTTAATCGAGGAAGAATGTCTTTTTTTATCTTGGTTACACAGGGCGGATATAGTCGATAGATCTTTAAAATTCCGCTGGTATCCTTTGCCGGAGAATAGGAAAAAGGCTCTTCGTAAAGCAATTTCCTTTCGATGCTTACTTTTTCTGTTTTGTCTGGCCTCAGAATCTTGAGTTCTACAGGTCTTTCCTCGCTGTCTTTTAGGAGGAGATTTGCCTCGGTCATGCTCATAGTCAGTGTAGGCTTTCCATCCAGAGTGCTAATGAGTTCGCCGATTTTGATTCCCTTCTTTTCGGCTGGAGAATTTTCTCTTATCCCGATCACCTGAGGAAAAGTTCCGAATTTTTTATAAAGGACAATTCCGATATCTTTTTGGACTGTTTTTCTTTGCTGGATAAACTTGACAGCATTCTCTGAGTCCAGGTAGCTGGATATAATATCTAGAGGGCCGACCAATCCTTTAAGGGCACCTTCCATAGTTTTTACAGGATCTGGTTCCTTATGGTAATCCAGCTTGATTCTGCTTATGACATATCCAAGAATCTCAAGGCTCTTATCGCTAAGATTTTTGGTTGATATTCCAGGCAGGAATTCTTTTTCTATCAGAAAGAAAAGAGAAGCGGCAAAAAGAACGGTGAGGAGTAAAATTCTTCTTTGCTTTTTGGCCATTTTTCCAAAAGATGAAATTTGATTTTATCATCTTCTTTTAAGCCATTGCAAGGGATTAAGAGGTTTTGTTTTGTAGCGAATTTCAAGATAGAGGGTTGTTCCTTTCAGCGAGCTGATATCCCCCACAATAGCGATGGGCTGTTCAGCGTTGACGAAATCGCCCTTATTCGCCAGAAACTCTGAGCAGTGGCCGTAGAGAGAATAATAGGTCATTCCGTGATCGATAATAATCAAGTTGCCGTAGCCCTGGAAATAATCTGTGTACACAACTGTGCCTGGATGGATGGATTTAACGATCATGTTTTTTTGGGGAGAGATCTCTATTCCGTTGTTCATTGTGATGGTTCTGAACTGAGGATGCCTTCGCAGGCCAAAAAGCGTGACAAGTTTGCCCGATATAGGCCAGGGAAGCTTCCCTTTTTTCTCGTAGAGGGGAACAAGGGGCGCAGGGAAAGAAATCTCTTCTTTTAGTAATTTTTTTATCAGAATCTGAAGCTGCTCAGCCCTGTCGTTTAATTCTTCCAGCATCTTTGTGTGCGTCTTTTTGTTCTTTTCTATTTCTCTGACTAGAGCCTTGCTTTTTCTTTCCTGGGCAACGAGTTCTTGTCTTTTTTTCTCATTTTTTTGGATAAGGTTTATTATTTCCTTTTTTTTCTCTTCCAGGCTTTCCTCGGTTTTCCTGAGTTCGTCAAGGGTTCCCATATAATTGTCAATAATATTTTCCTGGTACTGGGCTAAAAGGGTAAGGTTTTTGCTTTCAGAGATTAGATCTCCAATATCTTCAACCTGAAGAAGGATTTCTATATAGCTTAGTCTGCCAAATTTATACATGGTGACGAGAATTTCCTCGATGGATTCCTTTTCTTTCTTAAGTCTCACCTTGAGTTGAGGTATTCGTTCTTTTATGGGAGTAAGCTCCTCGTTGGCTTTTTTCAGTTGAGTGCTGTAAAAGGAGATTTCTTTCCGGATCAAATCTTTAGAGAATCCTATCTTGGCAAGCCTGGAGAGGATGGATGATTTTTTTTTATCTTCTTCATTGATTTTTTTCCTGATATCCTTCATCTGTTCTGCGATTTTCCTCAAGCGTTTTTCGTATTCGGATATATCCTGCTGGGAATAAGAGGGTTGAGGGAGAAAGAAAACGGCAAGAATGATTACGATAAGGAGGGATTTAACAGTATTTCTAATTGCCAGCATTCTCATTTATTAAATATTTTAACTGTTTATGAATTCAGAATCTACCAAAAAGGTGAATGGTGAATGGTTAATGGTTGATAGTGAAAGGGGACAAGGGGAGGGGGAGACGGGGAGACAAGGAGACAATTAAAGACGTAAGCCGTAAGACGTAAGCCGTAAAAGGTTTAAGGTTGAAGGTTTAAGGTTTAAAAATGGATTATGGATTAGGGGGTATGGATTATCCATTTACCATTAACTATTTTCCATTCACTATTCACCATTCCCCATTCCTATACTGTCATACTGCCATACTGCCATACTGCCTATTGATATAAATCGTAAGCCGTAAGCCGTAACGGGTTTAAGGTTGAAGGTTTAATGTTTAAGGCAAGAATAGAAATGGGTTTAAGGATTAAGGTTGAAGGTTTAAGGCAAGAGTAGGAATGGGTTTTGGGTTTAAGGTAAAAAATAAATAACATTAAACCTTAAACATTAAACTTTAAACCAAATTTGTCTTGCCTCTTTGTCTTGCCACGAAGGTTGTCTTGCCTTTTTGTCTTGCTTACTTAAATAAACTTAAACGAACCCAGATCAACTTAAACAAACTTATACTGTCATAATGCCTACTTCCTTCTTGAAACATAAATAATCCCTCCAATTATTCCGATGATCAGGCCAAAGGCCACATCTGCTATAAGAGGGAAGGAAAATGCTAATGCGGCGGGAATGAGGTAGAATTTGAATATCTCTATGTATATTCCTTCTCTCAATCCCAACCCGGATATAGTGACAGGAATTATCAGGATGATGAGTATGATAGGAATAAATATAAAATAATCTATAAAAGAAATATTGAGATGGAGAGCTTTTCCTACCAGGAAATAATGGAGGATAACATTAACCTGAAGGAGAAATGCCCAGAAGAGGGCTTTGAGGAATTCTCTTTTTTTTTCTTTATATACAAGAACAACATCCCTGAATTCAAAAACCTTTGCTTTGATTTTTTTTAGATATCCTTTATCAGGGATTTTGCCAAGGATCCTTTTTGCAAATGGCATAAAGAAACTGAGGACAAAGAGAAGACCAAGGAGTCCGACAAGAAGGGAAACCCAGATGATCGGGATTTTCTTTGCCATTTCAAGCCGTGAGAGGGATGCAACAAAGGCAAACAAGAGGAGAACAATGATTCCGGTGAAGCGTTCAACCAATACGATAGCTGAGGATTTTAAAATGGATCGAGAGTAACGGGAGCCATCCCAGATACGAACGATATCTCCTCCAAACCGTGTGGGGAGGAAATTGTTGAAAAATGTTCCTACAAGGTAGGATTTAGCCAGGAAACCTAATGGAACTCGGTCTCCCTGAGCCTGGATGAGAATCTGCCATCTGTAAGCGCTGATAAGGAGTCCCAGAGAATGAAGAGAAAAAGAGAGAAGCAGCCATAGGACATTAGCTCCTTTTAGGACTTTTAAAATGTCATTTATTGGGACTATTTTGATCAAAAGATAGGCGATTATAGAAAAGCTGAAGATGAATTTGAGGAGGAAAATAAAAAAATCTTTTTTTTTGGGCATTTAAATGCTGAATGTTTATGTTTTTTTCTTATAAAAATACTTGGTTGTGACTTTTCCGACCATTCCGCCTAAAATAATCAGGCATACCAGGTTAGGGAAAGCCATGAAAGCATTGGACATATCTCCAATGTACCAAACAATGTTAAGATGAGGGCCCTGGATATTTGCGCCGACAAAAATAAGGATGATGAAAGCAATCCTGTAAGGATATATTATCCGGACTCCGAAGATGTACTCGAGGCATTTTTCTCCATAATAGCACCATCCCAGCAGTGTGGAGTAACCGAATAGTAACGAACTTAAGGCGATGATGTATCCTCCAAAAGGTATGACAGAATCGAAAGCTGCCGCTGTAAGCGCTGTAGAGGTTAAGCCTTCAGGTGCTCCGAAAACCGCGGTTTTAAGGTACATTCCTGTGATGACGATTGTCAGCGTTGTGAGAGTATTCACAACAAGGGTGTCTATAAAGGTTCCGGTCATGGCGATGAGGCCGTTTCGAGGGGGATGTGAGGATTTTGAGGCGGATTGAGCGATTGCTGCTGAACCCAACCCGGATTCATTGGAGAGAAGACCTCTTCTGACGCCAATACTGATAACCTGCCTAACAGAAGCCCCGATCATGCCTCCTCCAACTGCCTTAACAGAAAAGGCGGACTTAAATATGACCGCAAAGGCTGCTGGGATGTTAACGAAGTTGGCTAGAATGATGACTAGCGCTCCCCCGAAGTAGAGGATGATCATGGTCGGAACCAGCCGTTCTGAAACACCCCCGATTCTCTTTATTCCACCCAAAACAACTGCTCCCACCAGGGTGGATATTACAATGCCTGTCAACCAGAAGGGGACTCCGAACTGGTCGTTGAAAACCAAAGCCATGGAATTGGATTGGGCCATGTTGCCTGTGCCAAAAAGGCAGGTGAAAGCGCCGCAAATAGCAAAAAACATTCCCATGAATTTGGCTAAATTCTCGTTTTTAATGCCATGCCGGGCGTAATACATGGGCCCGCCAGACATCTCACCCCGTTCATTCTTTATCCTGAACCTGACCCCCAAGAAGCCTTCGGCATACTTTGTTGCCATGCCGAAAAATCCTGCTATCCACATCCAGACAGGAGCCCCGGGTCCGCCGGTAGCAATGGCTGTAGCTACTCCTGCGATGTTTCCGTTGCCAACAGTGGCTGCAAGTGCGGTCATCAAGGCTGCATATGGGGAAATATCTCCCTCTTCTTTCTCGGATTTATCTTTGTGCAGCGCTCCCCTGAGTACCATCTTCAACGAGAGGATTAGCCTTCTGACTTGAATCAAGCGGGTGAAGATGGTGAGCACTATTCCTATCAATAGAAGGAAGCCGACCATCAAGGGAAACCATATAAAATCGCTTGTCTCTTTGGTGAAAACAAGCGCTTTATCCATAAAAGAGAGGGAAATAAAAAGGTTGAGTTCCAATGTTTCGGTCTTTTCTTTAATCTCGATTTCTCTTTCCTCTCCCCCTGAAGGAGTTGCGCTGTAAAGGTCCATCCATAGGCTGTATTTGCCTGGCGTGATATCCTGGTAGAAAAAATTGCCTTGTTCATCGATTTTGGCCTCTATGAATTCTTCTCCTCCTATGGCCCGGAGAAGAATTAATCCCCGGGTGTAAGGTTTCCCCTCAGGGGATAAGGTGACTTTGCCTTTGATATCTGCGGCGTTCAGTGTGGAGAGGCCGGATATGAAGGATAATAAAAAAATGAGGACAGATACTTTTTTCTTCATTGGCTTCATTTATCCTGTGATGATTTTCTTTATAAGAGTGATGAGAATAATGATTATAGCTGCGGGTGAGAGAAATTTTACGGAAAAGGCCCAGAGAGGTCGCAGATTAAAGCGAGGGTTTCCAGAGTGAATTTCTTTCACCGCCTTTTTTACTCCCCAGATATAGGCTACAAAGATGCAGATGAAAAGAGCGCCTACAGCAAGAGAGATGTTACCGAAGATTATAGCAAATAAGCCTAAAAAATTTATTTTGGTAAAGAATTCCATTCCTCCTGTGGAAAGGGCAGCGGGAATTCCTATGAGAAAGGTGATGAAGCCTGCGAGTAAAGCTGCTTTGTTTCTTGACCAGTTCCGCTCGTCAACAAGATAGGCAACAGGTACTTCGAGGAGAGATATTGTCGAGGTTATAGCCGCAACAAACAGGAGAGCGAAGAAAAGAGTTCCAAAAATTTGCCCTCCTGGCATTTCAGAAAAGATAAGAGGAAAGACCTTAAAGGCAAGGGCGTCTCCTCCGACACTGCCGGGCTGTCCAGAAAAAGCAAGAGTGGGGAAAATTATGAGCCCTGCCAGAAGGGCGATAAGGGTATCAGAAAAAGAAACCCATCCTGCCGAAGAGACAAGGTTGTCAGATTTGGAGATATAGCTGCCATAGGTAATCATTGTTCCCATGCCCAAGCTTAAGGAAAAGAACGCCTGTCCGAGGGCAAAAAGAACGACAGCAACGTTGAGCTTGGAGAAGTCAGGTTTGAGATAAAAGGAGATGCCTTGTCCTGCGCCTGGAAGAGTCAGGGCCCTCACAGCAAGGAAGACAATAAGTATAAAGAGCATTGGCATCAGGATTTTTGTCCATTTTTCTATTCCCTTTTTAACGCCTTTAGAAATAATAAAGATTGTTAGGCCCATGATTATAGCAAAGAAGAAAAATACCTGAATAGGGTCAGAACTGAACTCTGTGAATATTTGATTCGACATCTCAGGTGTAACTTTTCCCTTGAAGGTGCCAGAGGCAGTCTTAAAAAAGTAGCCTAAAGCCCAGCCGGCCACAACAGCATAGAAGGAAAGAATAAATATTCCTGTTAAAATTCCCAGATAGCCGATTAATTTCCATGGTGTGTGAGGTTTTATGTATTCAAAGGCTCCGACTGGATTCTTCTGGGCGTGGCGTCCGAGTGTAAGCTCTGCCAGCATGACCGTGAACCCTATGAGAGCCACGGCGAGAATGTAGATCAGGACAAAGACTGCTCCACCATTTTGAGAGACCATTGTCGGAAAACGCCAGATGTTGCCTAAGCCTATGGCTGAACCTGTGGCTGCAAATATAAAGGCCACTTTGGAGCCCCAGGCGCCTCTTTGACTCAGTTGCTGGCCGTCCATTTTATTCTCCTTTGGATGGCAAAACTAGTAATCCTTCCCATTTTCCAGTATTTATTACCATAAACAGGGGATATTGTAAAAGAAAATTCACCATTTGCAGTAGTGAGGAGTAAGGAGTGAGGAGTAAGGAGCAAGAAAACGCAAAACTTAAACATACTGCTATACTGACGTAATTCGTAATGGGTTTAAGGTTAAAGGTTGAAGGTTCAAGGCAAGAGACAGAAGCCGTGAGCCGTAAGCCGTGAGACGTAAGCTGTAAGACGAAAACCCATTCACCATTATTAACCATTAACTATTTTCCATTCACTATTCACCATTCACAGTATGTCAATATGTCAGTACGGCAGTATAGCAGTTCTTCTTTTTAGACAAACTAGTGTCGTGTCATGCGTGAAGTATCGTATCAGGCACTCGTCATTCCCACGAAGCTTGTGCCTGCGGAGGCAGGTAATGGGAATCCAGTATTTCTGGCTACTTCAGGCTTCTGGATTCCCGCTTCCGCGGGAATGACGATTGAGTGTATGTGTCTGTCATTCCTGCGGAAGCAGGAATCCAGTGATTAGTCACAAATATAATCTACCCCCAATTATTGAGAACTTACAGACGTAAGCCGTAAGCCGTAAAGGGTTTAAGGTTTAAGGTTGAAGGTTTAAGGCAAGATTCGTAAGTCGTAAAGGGTTTAAGGTTTAATGTTGAAGGTTTAAGGCAAGAGTGAAACTTTAAACAAAATCTGTCTTGCCTCTTTGTCTTGCCACGAAGGTTGTCTTGCCCTTTAGTTTGTCTTGCTTACTTAGATAAACCAGAAAGACTTCGAAATTCTTGCTTTTTTCCGACATTCATGTTAAATTTTTGCCTAATTCAATCTTTATTTA
>DAOVDU010000005.1 GCA_030669305.1 Candidatus Aminicenantota bacterium | reverse complement strand
CCAACATATTCAAGTAATACTATTCCGCGCATTTTTTTAACAGGTCCTACTTGATAGGAGGTAAACAAAAAAGCTGTGCTCAACATAATACAAACAACAAAAAACCATCCTAGAACTTTTATTATGCTGATATTGGTTGTTTTATGATTGTCGCTAATTTTTTTCATAAAAAACGCAGCCCTATCCCAATTTATTGCCAATTAGCTTGCACTGCTTCTTACTCCTAATTCCTCACTCCTTACTCCTTACTAATTTCTATTCTCCACCAATTTGCATTAACTTGATTCTGAATGTAGGGGCTGTGAAGGTTCGGTTCAAGTCGAGGTCGCTTCCGACCATATCAATTGCATTCAGCATCTCAAACGCGGTTCCTGCTATGGTCAATCCTTTTACAGGAAATGCGATCTTTCCGTTCTCAATCCAGAAACCTGAAGCACCTCCACTGAAATTTCCGTTGACAGGGTTTATTCCGTAGCCAGTCACTCCTTTAAGGAGAAGCCCTTTTTTTGTCGCTTTAATAATATCTTCAGGAGAGCCTTCTCCGGCTTCTATGTAGAAATTATGGGCACTTATTCCTGGCAGGCTTGTGAAGCTGCCTCGAGAGGCATTCCCCGTACTTTTAATACCCGCTCTATTAGCAACGATTGTATTGTACATAAAACCCTTTAGCACACCTTTATCAACAATTATTCTCTTTTGAGTCGGCACTCCTTCCCCATCAAAGGGTTTACTTCCCAGTCCTTTAGGTCTTGTACCGTCATCGATGATTGTCACTAAATCTGAGGCTATTTTCTGATTCATCTTACGGGCGAGGAAGCTGGCCCCTTGGAGAACACGCTCGCCGTTTATGGCACCCAATATTCCGCCCAAAATTCCCCGCGCAACATCAGGGTCAAAAATGACCGAAGCTTTCTGTGTTTTAACCATCTTTGGGTCGATCATTTCATAGGCATCTTTTGCCGCCTTTTCAGCAATCTCTTCAGGAGGCTTCAGGTCTGCAAAAAAGCGCCTTGAACAAGACTCCCCTCCTGAGGATTTCTGTTCTCCTTTTTCTGCCACAACAGAAACTCCGTAGGAACACGCAGTCATTCTAGAAGTCTTTGAAAGCCCGTTGGAATTGGCAAGAAAGACTTCTCCTTCCCCTTCTCTATATCCCGCGCCAGCACTCTTGGTGATTCGAGGATCTTTCATGGCCAGTTTCTCGACTTTTTTCACCAGATTAATTTTCTTTACCATGGGGATTTGACTTATTTGGGGGTCATTGAGGCCTTCAACAATTGTAATGCCTTTATCCGTAGGAAGAATATTATTTTCATCAGGAGTCGTATTTTGAGCAAACCTGACTGCACTGTCAATAGCATTTTCCAGAACTTTTTCTGAAAAATCATTGCAGCTAGAAAAAGCCATTTTTCCTTTTACAAAAACTCTGAAACCAACGCCGTGGGAAGAGGCATCCTGAACAGTCTCCACCTCCCCATTACGTACCCGAATGCTGAGGTTGCGACCGGATTCTATATAAACCTCAGCCTGATCGGCACCTTTTTTCAAACACTTTTTAACGAGTTGTTCTGCTAATATTTTATAGTCCATTGTTATCTCCTTTTTACCCATTTACTCATCTTCATGATCTTCTTGCTCTGCTTCCACCTACATTTATTCCACGGATTCTTACAGTAGGCTGTCCGGCTGATACTTCTGCAGCCTGACCCTTGCCGCAAATCCCTGGGCCAAAAGCCAGGTCATCCCCAACTGCATCTATATTTTTTATGATATCCATACAGCTTCCGATCAGAGTTGCTCCTTTAAGCGGAGTCGTTTTTTTGCCATTTTCAATCATATAAACTTCACGGCAAGTGAAATTAAACATCCCGGTGATAGGGTTAACGCTCCCTCCACTAAGGCTCTGAACGTAAATGCCGCTCTTAGTTGAGGAAAGGATGTCTTCAGGTTTATCCTTTCCTTTCTCGATAAAAGTATTAGTCATACGAGGAATTGGAATGTAACGGAAGCTTTCACGGCGGCCATTTCCTGTACGCTCCATGTTAATTTGCTTGGCTGAGAGAATATCAGTCATGTATTTCTCAAGCACTCCCTCTTTTATCAAGACATTTCGCTTCATCTGTGTCCCTTCATCATCAAAATTCGTCGTCCCCCTGAAGTTTGGTAAAGATCCATCATCTACCATTGTAAAAACATCACTGGCAACCTTTTTCCCTAACTTTCCAGTAAAGGCACCAATCTTTTTTGCAATATTATCAGCTTCGAGAGGATGGCCAACTGCCTCATGGACAAGTACACCTCCCCATCCATTCTGCATGACTATATCCATCTTTCCCGCAGGGCAATCTTTTGCTTCAAGCATAACAATAGACTCCCGGGCGCATGTCCGCGCCACCTCTTCAGGAGTAACCATATCAAACATCTCAAAACCTGAATGCTTGCTTAGCCTTTCTCGTCCCATGTGCCGCGTATTCTTTCCAACACCTAAGGTCTGAACAATAAAGAAAAGTAATGGCAGCTCATCACTCAATAAAAGGCCTTCGCTGTTGGAAACGGTTCTACCTCTGATTTCATCATAATAGCTGATGGAGGCCATCTTTATTCTAGGGTCATAATCAAGAGCAGCCTGGTTTGCCCGTTTCATAACCTCGAGACGTTTTTCATCTACCACTTCCTCAAGAGGAAGCTTCACAGTGATATAAGATTCTCTTTCCCCTTGCTTTATATCTATAGGTTCCACAGCTTTTGCCTCTCTAGCCACATAAGATGCTACCTCTGCAGCTCTTAAAAGGTTCTCTTCAGTTATATCATCTGTGTAAGCGAATCCAGTTTTATCCCCGGATATAACCCTTATGCCTGCACCTTGACTTATTCCAAACACTGCACTCTTGAATTTGGATTCCTCCATCAATATCCTGCGGGAAATTCTATTTTCCACATAAACATCGGCAAATTCGCCTCCTTTTTCGAGGGCTTTACGGATTGTGTTGTTTAAAATTTGAGGATCTAATTCCAGCTTTGCACTCGCTTGCTTTGAACTCTTACATGATAAAAGCTGCATCATCAGAGAGGGAGTTGCCGCAACAGCTATCCCTCCTTTGAGGCTCATCTCAAGAAACTTTCGACGAGGAATATCCTCGACAAAATAACCTTTGAGTTTCATATTATACCTCTTATTATGAATTTTTTGTAATTATATGATACTAATAAGATTTAAGCAAAAAAAAACATCCAGTTCATCTGTTAGTCAGTTAGTCAGTTAGTCGGTTAGTCTGTTAATCTGTTAGTCAGTTAACCTGAATTATTCATAAACATGAATAGGCTTTGAAATCAGGGACATGTACCGATTTTCTGAAATCGGTAACGTGTCCCTTGATTTCCATGCATTAAGTATCTCATGTTCCTGCTTTTTTTATAGCAAAATAACCGACTAACTGATTAACTGACTAACTGATTAACGTATTTTCAAATTGATCTCAGAAAATTTGATGTTTTTCTTATTCAAGCTTATGCCTAAGGCGTTATCCAATGCAGCTAGGGAAAGATTATAATCCACAATCGCCCTAAGCTCAGCACCCCGCGCATCACCTAAATCCCTTTGATGTTGAAGAACAAGATAGTTTGTGGTTAGCCCAACCTTTAATTTTTTCTCCTCAGCTTCTAGTTTCTCCTCGGCAAGTTCTCCGGCAACTTTGTATGCATTAACCCGCTTATAATTTGTTTGAACCGCCCGTACTGCATTTCTTATTTCCAGAAACGCCTGCTGTTCTTTGTTCTTTAAGCCTAATATCGTTTGTTCCAAACTAACTTTCGCCTGGGCAAACTGGGCACGAGAAAATATTGTGTTAATAGGGATGGAAAACGTTAAGCCCACAGACCAATTTCTGTACTTAAAGTTAAAAGCATCTTTTAGTGCATTAGAGGCCACGCCTGGAATAATACCTACTACCTTTCCTGACAGAGGGTTATTGTCAAGATACAAAATCTGACTCCCTGATATTCCTGGACTCCAGTAAGCTGCCTGAAAGCTCAAGTCCGGAAAGAGCTGATTCTTAGCAACGCTTAAGTCCAAATCTTTGTTTTTTATATCTATCCTCGTCGCCTGTAAATCCGGCCGATTCTTCATACCAGTGAATAGTGCATCTTCAAGACTGATTTTTCTTTCTTCATAAGACGGTTTCTCAGTCGGGATAATCTTGACAAGATCTACTTTTTCTTCAGCAGCAAGGTTTATTATCGTCTTCAGACTGTCCTCGTTGTTTCTGACCAAAACCTCTGCTTGAAGAATATCTGCCTCCCTGGTTGCCACTTCGGACTGAGCACTCAAGATTTCTATAGGGGCTAGTGTTCCCACTTCCACCTCTCTTCTATTCTTGGTTAACAAATCTTGGGCCAATCTTAAAGATTGCTTCTTGACCTTGAGGTTTTCTATGCTGTAAACCAGATTCCAGTAAGCTTCCTCAACATTATAAATCGTATCCAAGAGGATAATTTTGAGCTGGTTTTCTGAAATTTCCATATTGTTCCTAGCTAAAATAATTTCTTTTCTCGTAACTTTAAATCCAAAATTTTTAAGGAGCGGCTGGGAAAAACTGAAATAAAGATTGCTCCCATAGCGAGGATTAATGGTCTGGAATTTTCTGTTTGTATCGTTTTTATAAGAATAGAGTGAGACAGCAAAAGTTCCTCCTGTAGGAATAAGCTGGCTGATTTGGGCGGAATAATCGTTAAACTGGGTTTCAACTTGACCTACAGCATCAATCCAGGAGAAGGAGGGCGAGATGGTGTTCTGTGTGTTGTATCCAAAGGAAATGCTTGGCAGGAACTGCTCACGAGCAAGAGAGACAGAAATATCCGCAAGTTCAGGTTTCAAAACTTCAACAGCTACCCCAAGGTTGTTCTTCAATGCGCCCACAATGCAGTCTTCTAGAGAGAGCGCCTTCTCTTTTTGCTGCCCCAGCACTCCTGTAATTAAAAATAAAATTGAAAACAGATAAATTATTTTTATCCTCTTCATATCAAACCTCCAACCAACTAACCAGTAACTGGTAACTAGTAACTGGAAATCAATAATTGTAAACTAGTGATCCGTTCTTAATGACCAGTGACCAATGACTAGTCTATTATCCATCCATCCAAAAGATTAATGATTCTTCTTCCATAGGATGCATTTTTTTCGGAATGTGTGACCTGTATGATAGTTGTTCCATTCTCGTTTAACTCCTTGAACATCTCCATGATTTCTTCTCCCTCTTTGGAATTCAAATTGCCGGTGGGTTCATCAGCAAGGATGAGCTTTGGGTTGGTGATTATTGCTCTTGCTACCGCAACCCTCTGCTGCTGTCCTCCTGATAATTGATTGGGGAAAAGAGCCTTTTTTCCTACAATACGAAACTTATCAAGAGCATCACATACTAAACCTTTTCTTTCCGAACCTTTTATTTTTTTATAGAGAAGTGGTGTTTCTAAGTTCTCATAAACTGTCAAATCGTCAATAAGGTGATAACTTTGAAAAACAAAACCAATATGGTTCTTGTGAAGCTCTGATAACATTCTTTCGTTCATTTTGTGTACTTTTTTATCATAAAATAAGTATTCACCGCTCGAAGGAGTGTCAAGCATTCCAAGAATGTATAGCAGTGTTGACTTTCCCGCACCAGAGGGTCCCATGATAGTCACAAAGTCGCCCTCCTCTACATCAAAGCTTATATCCCGCAAAACAAAAGTTTTCACAAAACCTGATGAGTAATATTTCGTGATATTTCTTAGTTTGATCATCAATTAACTCCCTCTACATTGAAACCAGAAAACTGATCTCCATTTATTCGTATTATTACATCTCCACTAAACTTGGCGATGCTGTTTTAAGAACAGAAGCTCTGTAATCAACAGCTGCGTAAATCTTATATCTTAAATTCTTTCTGGATGTTTTCAGAAACGATATGGCCGTCAAAGAGATGGATGACCCGGTGACTGTATTCTGCATAGGCTGGGGAATGAGTAACCATGACAATAGTAGTACCTGATTCATGTAGTTCACCCAATATTTTCATCACTTCTTCGCCGTGGGCAGAATCCAGGTTACCTGTAGGCTCATCAGCCAGGATCAATTTTGGCTTTGCGACAACGGCCCTTGCTACAGCAACACGCTGCTGCTGACCGCCCGACAACTGCTGTGGAAAGTGATTCTCACGGGCTAAAATTTCCATCTGTTCAAGAACTTGTTTTACTCTCTCCTTTCGTTCTGAAGAAGAAAAACCAAGATACAAGAGAGGAAGCTCTACATTTTCGTAGACTGTCAATTCATCAATAAGATTGAAGCTCTGGAATACAAATCCAATGTTTGATTTTCGAAGGTTCGCTCTTTGTCTTTCTGAGTATTTAGAAATTTCTTCTCCGAGAAAACTGTACTCCCCACTGCTTGCCTTATCGATCATGCCTAAGACATTTAATAGAGTTGATTTGCCACAGCCTGAAGGTCCCATGATAGCAACATATTCTCCTTCCTTAACTTCCAGATTGATATTATTTAAAGCTGTTGTTTCCACTTCTTCTGTGGTGTAGATCTTTTTCAGATCTTTGGTTTTTATCATTATTTTCCTCCTTGATTAAGCGTTCAGCTGTTTGATTACAGCTTTTTATTTTTTATTATTAATACATCTGGCTCCCAGTTTATAGTCTTCAGCTTTATTTTAAAATTAATCTCTCCATATTGCCAAAGCTTTCATAAGATGATGTGATAACTTTCTCACCTGGCTCTAACCCTTGTAGCACTGTAAAAAACTGCGGATTTTGCATCCCTATTGAAATTTTTCTTTTAGTGGCAAGCTTTTCATCACCATCCACTACATAGACCCAATTTCCTCCTGTTGTCTGATAAAATCCACCCCTCGCCAGAAGTACTGCCTCAGAAACATCTCCTAATTCTAACCTGATATGGAGGGTTAGCCCACGTGTTATCCCTTCAGGAACTTTACTTTTAAACTCCATGTCAACTTCAAATCTTCCTTCGCGGACTTCTGGGTAAATTTTCTTGATGATTAACTCGTAAGAGCCTCCAGCCCAATCAAATTCTCCAGTTCTATCTATTTCTATACGAGCAAGATAATGCTCATCTATAGCAGCCCTTACTCTAAATCCTTCTAAAACGTCAATGTGCCCTAAGCGTTCCCCTGGAGATTTGGATTGACCGATTTCCGCATTTAGAGCTGTCAGATGGCCGGAAATAGGAGCTTTAATCGTCAGATCATCCTGTTTCCTCTTAACAATTTCGAGATTGTCCTGCATTCGCTTTAACCCAGCTTCCAAGGCATCAACTTGGGACTGTCTGAATTCTAACTCATTTTTCTGGCTTTCTATTGCTAGTTCTTTACTTCTAATTAAATACTCATACTGATCCTTGACTAGTTCAAATTCATGTTTTGATATCAAACTATCTTTCACTAACTCTTTGTAACGTTCGTATTTGCGCCTTTGCTGCTGAAGGTTATTTTCAATTCTAGCAAGTTCCATGCTCAAGCTTAAACGGTATTGCTCCAATTGAAGCCGCGTGTTTCGCAAATTGTTGCTCTGCTGGAATAATTCAGCCTCTCTCCACATGATAGTTAGTATAAGATCGGTATTGGTTAATCTTAAAATTTTATCGCCCTTCTTTAGCATGGATCCTGCTTCTACATAGATATCCTCTATTCTTCCTCCCTCAACAGCATCTAAATAGAATGTTTTAATAGGAAGGACGTTTCCCATTATAGGAATAAATTCACGAAAAGGCCCTTTTGTTACAGTAGAAATTGTTATCCTTTCTTTTTTCACATTAAGGGTTGATTTGCCCATTTTAAAAATAAAAACATAGACAACCAGTCCAATAAATATCACCACTGAAGCAACCATTGCTATCTTTTTTGGAGGCCATTTCTTTTTTTTGATTTTACGATCCATTCCCATTTTTGTCCTCCGAGTATGATGTTTAGCGTTATATCTCTTTTTTTCAGTGAAAGTCTATAATCTTTTTAAAACAACTTCAATAAGTTAAATATCCAGCAATAATTGTGCCATTATAAATATATACGAGTCAGACTGAAAAATGTTCCACAATACTTAAAAAAAAGTGTTCGCTAATATTACACTTAGTGTGAGCCTCTCCCCATTGTTTGGACAAAAAACAGCCTTGATTAAGGTGCATAGAGGGACAATAAGCGCTCATTCAAAGCCAAATTTAGAGACCGTATTTACATTAAGGTTTTAGTAAGAAAAGCAAATGTAAAGATTGGGGTTCGATTGAAAAACATTCCATACATAATTTAGATAAAAGCCTTAATTAGTTGCAATCCGTGAAATTCTTCTATATATCAAACTGATAGTTGTTTATAATTATTCTCACAGATATGTTTAAAAACAAGTTTTCTATTTTCTTGTTTTTGCTTGAAGTTATTGCTTTATCTTTATATATCTGGCAGCAAATCATTCTCACTGTGCTGATCAATAGCCATAAACCTCTTTATCTTTTCATTTTAAGCTTTGTGCTTCTGACAATATCTCTTGGAACTATAATCTACTGGATTTTGATTTTTTATACCCGTTTTTTAACATCAAAAACGCATGAGAATCCCTTAGTATTAGGCAAATCTATAATTATCACTCTTTCTCCATTTCTTCTTCTCTATCTCAGTCTGCTCCAGTATGTAGTTTTTTTAAAGGATATCCGTTCTGCTCTTTCAGTTATATCCTACTTGGGATTCTTTTACCTGCATTTTCTATTCTTATTTCAATTAAAGAGGCAATATCCTTCTAAGATTTTTGCAAGCAAAACCTGGGGAGTATTCAGAATAGACGGCCTTAATCAAAGACAGACCTCAATCTTTGTGTTTGTTGTATCCATCTTTATATATTGGTTTTTTGCCTCAGGCTTTCTATTTTCGCCATTTCCAATAACAGGAGATGAACCTCATTATCTCATCATAACCAAAAGCATGCTCTCTGATGGAGATATCAACCTCTGGAACAATTACCAAAACAAAGATTATCTTGAATTTTATCCTGGCGAATTAGATTCGCATGCCCGTCCCGGGAGAAAAAGCCTTAAACATCAATATTCCAGGCACATGCCTGGTCTTCCCGTATTACTTCTCCCTTCATATTTTATTGGTACAAACATAGGAAAATTTATTTCTTCCCTTACAAAAAATCATGTTCATGAGAAGGAAACATTAATATTCATGGTTCGGCTCTTTATGTGCATATTTACAGCTCTATTGAGTTGGATCTTTTTTTTATTGGTTCAGGATCTTTTAAAAAATCGAAAGTCCTCTCTATTATCATGGCTAATCTTCAGCTTTTCCACACCCCTCCTATTCTACTCTCACATGATTTATCCCGAAGTGCCTGCAGCTTTGATAGTGATTTTAATCTTTTGGCGGATAATAAAAAAACAGGAATTTACCTCTCTTAGTTCAGGAATGATTGGAGCAGGTATCGCTCTCTTGCCATGGCTCGGAGTAAAATATAGCGTACTTGCCCTGGGCATCCTTTGTCTATTTCTCTTTTCCTACATAAAATCTAAGAAGGTAAAACTAACAAACATTCTTTGCACTATCTCTCCTCTAATACTCTCATTTTTACTTTTTCTCTTTTATCTCCAATCAATATACGGCACGCTCTCTCCTTTATCAATCTATGAAGGAACAGCGGAAAACAATGGTTTTATGCTTTCAAAATTTTTTCATCTAAACCTTGTTGAATTTTTCCGATGCGGCTTAGGCTATCTTTTTGACCAAAGAGCCGGCATTCTTGCTTATACACCTGTTTATATTTTTTTCATTCCGGGCTTTCTTTTAATGTTAAAAAAAATGAAGAAAGAGACGTTCTCTCTTCTTTTCATTTTTTCACTCTATTGGGCTTTTTGTTCGTTGGGTTATTATTGGGGCGGCTATTGCCCTCCTGGTAGAACTTTGCTTCCGGTTCTTTGGATTATGGCACTGCTTATGGCATATGCTTTTGCCAAAAACAGAAACAGAAAATCTATCATCATTACAAAAATCCTTATTTTATTAAGCTTTCTAATGACTCTTATTTTCGTCAACAATCCAAAGCTTCTTTATCACGAAAACCTTTCTTTTTCCTGGAGCCAAAACGGTATATTCAGCAATTTTTTAACATCGATAAGCAATTTCTTCATAGACTTTAAAAAAGTTGTTCCTACCTTAGCTAGTAAAGAAAATTTTTCTTGGATTCCTCTAATCCTCTGGATTTTTGCGGCTATTTCAATCACATTCATCTTTCTGAATAAGAAAAAAACAAGAGGTCAGATAAAGTCAGTTGTAAAGATAAATACTCATCTGACCTATGTACTAATATTATCCATGTCTGTAATTACATATATGTTCTTTAATATTCATCTTGATGATAAACATTTTTATAAAAACAGAACCTATCAGCTTTACTTTCAGGATGAAAATAACTATGGGAAAGAATTAGACGGGTTCTGGACAAAAGGGAAAAGCACAACAGAAGTATTGGTGAAAAGTCCTGGAAAGGCTTCCGAGATCAGCTTGAGTCTATCAAGTCGCGTTGGAGGAAAAACAATAATTCAAGTTGGAAGATTAAAAAGAACTATCAACCTAAATAAAGGCAATAGGTTTAAAAAAACAGTTGCTTTTGCTTCTCCTGTAGGGTTTCCCTGGAAAGGAGAGTATCTGTATCATATTAAGATTAAAGAAGATAAAGGTTTTATCCCGAATAAACTTGACAGCAGAACAAAAGACAACCGGTTCCTTGGAGTATTTATTCAGACAGAAGTCAATTGACATCCAACTTCATTCCTTAAGGCTTTTGAACCACACAAGCAATCAGATAGCCATGACGCCTTAAAAAAGGATATTTTTTATATAAATAAGAAAAAGGCGAAATAAGAGGGGCTGTAAGAACAGTTGCTTTCGGCCAGTTTACATGGATGAACAGATCTGCCATGCGGAGTACTCCTGGCATAAAAAGTATCCCAGTTCTGTCAAGAATCCGAAAGCCAACCTCCCTTAACATACGCTCTAACATCCTCATACTGAAAGACTTTTCATATCCATAAGCATAGAGGCCGAGCCGGTAGAGAAAAGAGACCATCGCAGGCCGGAGGAACGGGTCATACTTATTCGGTACACCTATTATTGCAATACCACCTTTTCGCAGGACACGAAAACATTCCTTTAGGGCATGAAAAGATTCACGAAAATGCTCGATTGTCCCCATACTGTATATGCAGTCAAAAGACTCATCTGTAAAAGCTATACAACGTAAGTCAGAAACAATAATGCCGTACTTTTCTTTTGAATGCCTAAAAAGTTTTTTCGTCTCCTGGACAATAGGAAAGGAAATATCGAGTCCATAGACTTCAGCTCCTTGATCTGCTGCCCATTTCAAGATTTGTGTACTTTTTGCCTCATCCCAAAGATCTGTCTTAAAAAGTTTTTTCCCACGAAGATTGGGGAAATACTTATCTAAGAGAATCCGCTCGCACTCAAAATAGTATCGGGTAGAAGGAGCATCAAAAAATGAAGGCATGGATTGGCCTGTCCAATCCCAAAAAGAGCGGAAATTCGAATAAGAAGATTTATTCTTCTGTTCTGACTGATATTTTTCCATCACCATTGTCTTTAATCATACCTTTCCAGAAGTATTTTTTATACCCTAAAATATTCCAATATCCTCCTTCTCCAAGTTTTTCTAACCCCATTCTTTCAGCCTGGCTCTGGGGAGACAAATTCCAGGACGCGAACATACAGATAAGACGATAATAACCCAACTCTTTCAAAGCATACCGCATGAGATATCCTGAATAAGAATAAACACCTTTTCGTCGATAGTCAGCTAATGTAAAGGCTTCATCTATATAGATTTCCCCTGGATACAGGATGATAGTTCGATGCAAATACGGCAGATAGAAGGAACGGACAAAAATCCACCGGATATGAATCGGTTTCTGTCCGCTCCATCCCAAAAAGCATATGTGCCCCTCTTTTATCCTTTTCCGAATTAGAGAAAGATCATAAAAACCAGGGCGCAATTTTATCAAGTGGGGAAAATCTTTTTCTTTAACTTGCTCCAATCGGAAAGGGATCTGACAAGAATAAAGGAGAACAGGATCATCAATAGGCTGGGAATAAAAAATATAACGCCTATATAACAACCAGGGAATAATTTCTCCGACAAACCGCTTCCATCCATGTTCCTTGAATAGATCACTAGCAGTATAGAGTTTACTAATAAAACGGCGTTGGAATTTCCTGTCTTTCTTCACATTAATTTCTCGTATGATAATTGTTACTGTTGACGCTAAATATGTTTGTGTTAAGAGTAAAGAGTAAATAGTTAATGGTAAACAATAAAACAAATTACTGTTCAGAGAGAGGTTCAAATGTGTATTTATTCTTTATTTTTCGTATCTTCCCAAAAAAATGTTCAGGATCGTGGTTAAAAGCAACGATCCAATCTTCCTCGATGGCCTTTTCGTAGAATCTCTCTCTATTTTCCAATGTCTCTAAAGGATAAAGGTCATAGCTCATAATGTAGGACAATCCTACATGTGCTGATGTTGGAACTAAGTCTCCAAGGAAAAAAAGCCGCTTCCCTTCTGAGTGCACTTTCACACACTGATGATGGGAGGTATGTCCTGGTGCTAAGAGTACCTCAACTCCTTCTGTGATTTCCGTATCCCCATTGATAAGCTGGAAACATCTATATTTTTCCAGGGGAAGAAAATTATGAGTTAAATAACTTTGTCTCTCCCTATAGCTTGGATGAAGAGCATTCTCCCATTCTCCTTCCTGTATGATATATTGTGCCTTTGGGAAAGTGGGAACAATTTCACCTTCTGCATTCTTATAAGTATTTCCTCCACAATGATCAAAATGAAGGTGGGTATTAATGACAAAATCTATGTCTTCAACTTCAACCCCGAGTTCCTTGAGTGCTCCTACAAGGCCGGGTTTTCTATCTACAGAATAATAATCCACAAACTTCTTGTCTAATTCAGTCCCAATTCCAGTTTCAACAAGAATCAAACCCTTACCAGTCTTGATGAGAATGGAGTTTAATCCAAGCTTTATTCTATTGTGTTGATCTGCAGGGGATTTCTTTTCCCACAAAGTTTTTGGAACCACGCCGAACATAGCCCCCCCGTCCAGATAGAAATAACCATCTCTAAGACCATAGATTTTAAACTGACCTAAAGAAATTTTGTCGATGATCATCCGATAAGTTTTTCAAGATTATAAATCAAATCTTCGCGGGAATATTCGGCAAACTCGATTTGCCCAGTATCCATACGGATAGCATCCTCAGGACATGCCTCAACGCAGAATCCACAGAAGCAACACCGGCTTAAATCGATGATAAAAGTGGAAGGATATTTCTGGACTTCAAGATCAGGATCCTCGGCTGCCTCCACATAGATGCATTCAGAGGGGCAGACTGTTACACACAACATGCAGGCCACACAGCGGGGTTTTCCATCTTTGTTCGTCATGAGCCGATGCAAACTTCGGTGTCTAGTGGCAATTTCTCTTTTTTCCTCAGGATATTGAATCGTTACAGCCCCTTTTCTTTTTGTCTTGATTCTAAAAAGCTTCATAAAATGAAAATGCATATTCACAACAAAATGGCGAGTCGTGATTATACTTCCTCTGATTATCTCGAGAAAATATCCTAATGCTTTAATCATTTTAAATACTCATTAAATACTCAATAAAATGGCTGTTGCAACTATGTTAGCCAAGCTTAAAGGAATAAGCAGCTTCCAGCCTAAATCCATCACCTGATCATAACGGAATCGTGGGTAGGTCCACCGTATTAAGATCTGCAGCCAGCAGAAAAAGAATACTTTTATATTGAAGGCAGCTACCTGAAAGATCACAACGATCCCATGTGGAAGCAACCACTCGCTCCCCCAGGGAAAATGAAAACCATCAGCAGCAAGCCATGGAACCTGCCATCCGCCAAAAAACAGAGTTGTCAACAGAGTTGAAACTATGAGGACTTCCATAAAATCAGTCATCATGAACAGGCCCCACTTGAGACCGCTGTATTCTGTGAAAAATCCAACGATTTCATTTTCCCCTTCGGGAAGATCAAAGGGAATTCTTTTTGTTTCAGCTAGAGCAGCAAAGAAGAATATCAATAATCCCAGCGGCTGGAGAAAAACTCCCCACTTCGGCAGCCATCCAAACAGTAATTCTCCCTGATAATGTACAATTGTGGAAAGATTTAGAGACGGGTAAACCATGATCAGGCCTATGAGTGACAATCCCAGGGCAACTTCATATGAAATGAGCTGAGCAGCACCTCTCATCCCTCCGATGAGAGCATATCTATTATTTGAAGACCAACCACTGAGAATGATACCGTAAATTCCTAGAGACAGCATAGCTAAAACAAAAAGGAGGCCTACGTTTATATCCATTACCTGAAGCTTTATCTCCTGTCCTCCTATCCGGAGAACATCCCCGAAAGGAATAGCTGAAATTGTTATGGCCACAAAAAAGAATGAAATAAAAGGAGCTAGATTATGGAGAAATCTTCTGGAGAAGCGAGGCGTAAAATCTTCCTTAAAAATCATTTTTATGGCATCAGCAAATGGTTGGAAAAGACCAATAATACGAATTCCTAATATCGATGCTCTATTGGCGCCAATTCTATCCTGTATAACAGCACTCTCTTTTCTCTCTACCCATGTCAAATAGAGTGTTATGAGGAGAAACCACACCAAAGCACAAACAACTTTGATCAATATGATTATCGTCTCACTCACTTTTTTTCTCGAAAAAAGAAATTTTTTTTCCCATCTCATCCAAAATGGCTTCAGGAGATGAAAATTGACTGTAATACCTGAAATTTATTTCTAATTCTTTGGCCAAATTAACAAGAACTTTCCATTCAGGCTGACATTCTCCCTGCGCCATTAATACCGGCGAAAACCTTTGTACAATCCCATCCACATTGGTCAGAGATCCTTCTTTTTCAGCGATCAAAGACATCGGTAATACTATGTCGACAAGAGAGTTCATTTCATTCGAGTGTGTGGCAAAAATAATCTTCATCTTGATATTATCCAGAGCAGATTTTATCTCTGCAAGATTAAATTGATCAAACATAAAAGAGCCAAAAATCAGAAGCAGATCTGTTTTATCAGCCAACGTTTCCAAATTTATTGGCTTCAAATCAAGCCCGATTTCTCGAGCTCCTCTTTTGTTCGGACTACGCTCTGATGTCAACAGTAAATCATCTTCTTCTCCCTCAGGCGGATCAGTAAAATATATATTTTCCACACTCAGGTCATTCCTAAAAATCTTGTTAATAAGAAAAAGCTCTTCGTTGGAGAGCCAAGTGTTTAAAATGAGGGCAATTCGTGAGGTTTTTTTTATGTAGTACAATCTTTTTATTTTTTCGGCAAGAAGAATCACCATCTTTTCCCAGGTAATGGTTTCTCCCCCTTCCTTATTGTTAACAATAATCTTATCAATCCTATTCTCGTCAATATAAGAATAGCCGTAGCGTCCTATATCACAAATCCAGAAGCCGTTAACCTTATGATTTTCACGAGATCTAATACGGTAAACCCTTTTTGGTAATGTAAAACGTGAGAAACCTTCATGATATTCGATAAAAATACTGCATCCTCGACTGCAGAGCGGACAAATTGATTCTCCTTTTTTCAGAAACCATGTCCGTGTTTTAAACCTGAAATCAGAATCAGTCATTGCGCCAACAGGACAGATTTCTGCTAAATTACCTGAATAATTATTATCCACTAGTACGCCATCAAGAATATTTATCTCAGAATGGATCCCACGTTCAAAAACACCAAGTTCCTGGGTCTTTGTCACCTCTTTTAAAAACCTCACACACCGTCTGCAAAGAATACATCTTTCCATGTCGCGGATAAGATTCTTTCCGATTTTTACTTTCTTCTCTCTTTTTTCTTTAAACTCATTAAACTGGTTTTCGAATTGTCCGTATTCTTCATAGTAATCCTGAAGGCTGCACTCCCCTGCTTTATCACAGATCGGGCAATCAGGAGGATGTTCAGCTAGTAAAAATTCGAGCACTCCTTTCCGGGCCTCAATAACTCTCTCGCTTTTTGTCGACACTTTCATTCCATCCTTTACCTGAGTCGAGCAGGCCAGCTCTAAGCTCGGAAGGCCCTCAATCTCTACCAAACACATACGGCAGGTGCCTTCAGGAGGAAAGGCAGGGTGATAACAGAGATGGGGAATATCAATACCTGCCTGTTCTGCTGCTTTTAAGATAGTTGTACTTTTTTCAACTTCTATGGCCTTTTCATCTATAAAAATTTTTATCATTATCTTCCGTTTCTTACGCCTTCAGTTTCCTATATAAGATTCAATCTCTTTTCTAAATTTTTGGGTAATAGAAAGAATAGGCATGGCTGCAGCATCCCCTAATGGACAGAGAGTTTTGCCCAGCATGTTAGAAGCTAATCGAATAATATTATCTATGTCTTCCTTCTTCCCTTTTCCTCCTGCTATCCTTTTTACTATCTTATTAATCCATGAATTACCTACACGGCAAGGCGTACACTGACCGCATGATTCATGGGAGTAGAATTTCGTAATCACCTTTAACACATCCAGAATAGATGTATCCTCATCAATGACAATAATAGCGGCTGATCCGAGCATAGACTTTGCATCCATCAAAGAATCAAAATCCATCTTGATATCTATTTCATCTGCAGTCAATATTGGAGCAGACATTCCACCGGGAATGACAGCTTTTAGCTTTTTGCCATCCTTCATTCCACCAGCATGTTTGAAAATTATATCTTTCAGGTTTGTCCCCATGGGAAGTTCATAGATCCCGGGATTTTTCACCATTCCACTGACTCCGAAAATCCTGGTTCCGCCGTCCTTAGGAAGGCCTTTTTGACAGAACCATTTCGCTCCATTCAATATTATTTGAGGGACATTCGAAAGAGTCTCAACGTTGTTGATAACTGTTGGGCATCCAAAAAGACCTACAGAAGCAGGAAAAGGAGGCTTCAGCCTAGGATTACCTCGCTTGCCTTCAATAGATTCTAAAAGCGCTGTCTCCTCCCCGCATATGTAAGAACCTGCCCCTCGATGCACAAAAACATTTAAATCAAAGCCAGTGCCTAAGATGTTTTTTCCTAAAAACCCTTCTTTATTTGCTTCAGAAATTGCCTGTTCGAATCTCAAGGCGATAGTTTCATATTCCCCTCGAATATAAACAAAACCTTTGTGAATTCCTACAGCGAAAGACGCGATGATAATTCCCTCCAGTAAGAGATGAGGATTGTGGCTCATAATGTAGCGGTCTTTGAAAGTACCCGGTTCTCCTTCATCCGCATTGACACATAAATATTTTGGCTTATCTATGTCTTGAGGGACAAAACCCCACTTGACTCCAGCCGGAAAACCTGCTCCTCCCCTACCTCTCAAATTAGCTGCTTTCACTTCATCCATAATCTCACTCGGCTTCATTTCCTTCAGGGCTTTTTTGACGGCTTGGTATCCAGAATGCTTCAAATAGACATCGATCTTAAATAGATTTTCGATTCCAAAATGTTGAGTTAATAGTTTTTCTTCCACTTTATCTATTTTAAATTATCTAAAATTTCATCGATTTTTTTCTTATCTAAATGGCCGTAATAATCAAAATTGATCATCATGCATGGAGCCTGTTCACACGCACCCAAACACTCAACCGTGGAGAGGGTGAATTTTTTATCCTCAGTTGTCTCTCCCAATTCAATGCCTAATTTTTCCTTTAAATAATCAATCAAGCTTTCTGCTCCCAAAAGAGAACAGCTTAAGTTGGAACAAATTTGAATATGATACTTCCCTACAGGTCTCTGATTAAGCATGGTATAAAAAGTCACAACCTCTCTCACTTCTATGGGCTTAATTCCTAAAAGCTCAGCAACCAGCTTTTCTTCCTCGTCTGATATATGACCGAATTCTTGCTGGGTCAAATGCAATACAGGAAGAATAGCTGCTTCTTTTCGTGGGTAGCGTGCTACAATTTTATCGATTCTCTTCTTTGTTCTGTCAGAAAACTCAGGACTCATCTATCTAATTCTCCACCTATCATATTCATGGACCCAAAGGTTGGTATAACGTCAGCAATATAATGCCCTCGGATTATCTCTTCCAGAGAAGAAACAATATGAAAGCAAGGAGCTCTGAGATGGAGACGATACGGCTTATCGGTTCCGTCTGACACAATATAAAAACCTAACTCTCCGCTTCCGCCTTCCACTGAAAAATAAACTCCCCCTTTAGGAGGTCTAATTCCATGACCCTTCATAAAAAATTTGAAGTGGCTGATAAGACCTTCGATATTTGTATATGTATCCTCCTTAGGAGGAACAATGTATTTCTTGCCATCGAATAGAATATCTTTATATTTATCCTTTTCTGCACCTTCTAGATTTGGCGAAAGCTTAATTCTCTCTTCAGCTTTTTTTACTCTCGAAGTTCTTATTGCTTCAGCCGGTTCGATGCCTTTGGCCATTAGCTTTCCAGGAGACGAATCCTTGTCTAATTTTTCCATGCACTGTTCTACAATCCGCAGGCTCTGTTCCATCTCTTTCATTCGGACCATATACCTGTCATAGTTGTCTCCTCTCTCACCAAGAGGAATCTCAAAATCTAATTTATCATAAACTAAATATGGATGGGCTTTCCTTACATCATAATTCACGCCTGTGGAACGGAGGCATGGCCCTGTCCAACCATAATTGATAGCAAATTCAGGAGATACAACTGCAATATCTCTTGTCCGGTTGAGAAAAATCTTGTTCTTACTCATAAGACCATGGATATCTTTTAAGACTTTACGAGTTTCATTTATTGCCTTTTTTAATGTTGTTCTCCAATCTTGATGAAGATCTGCTTTCACTCCGCCTATCCGGATATAGGATGTTGTCATACGGGCTCCTGTTGTCTGTTCCATAACATCCCATATAAACTCACGGGCCTTCATCTTGTAGAGAAATACAGTAAAAGCACCACACTCCATACACATGGCAGCAAGTGCAGTAAGATGGTCACAGACTCTTGAGAGCTCACACATGATAACCCGGATATACTGAGCTCGCTCAGGGCTTTCAATTCCCAACATTTTCTCCAATGTCATGACATAGGCGAGATTATTGATCAAAGGAGAAACATAATTCAGCCTATCTGTGTATGGAAGTAAATTGAAATATGTCTTATTTTCGCAAGTTTTTTCGAAGCCTCTATGCAAGTACCCCATTTCCAATTCAGCATTGAGAATCTTTTCGCCATCCAACTCGAGCATAATCCTGGTGGTCCCATGCGTAGCAGGATGAGAAGGCCCCATGTTTAACATAAGGCTTTCTTTCCTGGCTTCTTTTTGAATTCTGTAAGTCATCTTATTTTCTCATTCGAATTCTTGGCTGACGCTTTCTCAAAGGATAATCCTTGCGCAAAGGATGCCCTTCAAACCCGTCATACATGAAAAGCCGTCTTAAATAGGGATGTCCATCAAAGCGAATGCCAAACATATCATATGCCTCTCTCTCCAGCCAGTTCGCATTCTTCCACACAGAAGTCAGGGAATCAATACTTGGGTCTTTTTCCGGCAGACGAGTCTTAATTCTTAAGCGGATATTAGTCGAGAGAGAAAAAAGGTGATAAACCATCTCGAAACGTAATTCTTCGCCTTTATAATCTACACATGTTAAATCAAGAAGCATGGTGAAGGCATAAGGTTCTGCTTTTAGAAATTTAACAATATCAAGTAAGGAATTTCTATCGATGACAATAATTTCATCACCAAATTGAACAGAAATGTCTCTAATCTTTTCTGAAAAATTTTGTTTTAGAGCGTCTATTATTTCTTCTTTTTCCATCGCCAATCGTGTCCCTCTTTTTGTATCTTTTCTTGTAGTTTAATTAGAGCATTGAGTATAGTCTCCGGCCGCGGAGGACATCCTGGGATATAAACATCCACAGGAATAATATTATCAATTCCCTGGACAACCGCATAATTGTCATAGATTCCTCCACTTACCGCACAAGCTCCAAAGGCAACAACCCACTTTGGCTCAGTCATTTGATCATAAACTGTTTTCAATATCGGGGCTTCTTTCTGGGTAATAGTTCCTACAACCAACAGCATATCTGCCTGACGGGGTGAAAATCTCGTCCATCCCATGCCGAACCTATCAAGGTCATAATGAGCGCAGGCTACAGACATATATTCCATCCCACAGCAGGCTGTTATGAAGGGGTACTGAAACAGGGAAAACTTACGTCCCCACCCTAACATGGAGTTCAGAGTTGTAGTAATAAAACCGCCTTTCATGATACCTTTTCTTTTTTAATTATCTTAGCACTCACCGTTCCCACTGAAATGCTCCTTTTTTCCAGGCGTAGATGAATCCTATTAAAAGGATAAAGATATAGGCAAACATGACAATCAAGGCCGTTATTCCAATCTCTTTAAAAACGAGAGCCCACGGGAAGAAAAAGACTACTTCGATGTCAAAAAGCAAAAAGAGAAAAGCGACAAGAGAATACTTTAAGGGAAAAGGATTTATTCCATCCTGGAGATAAGGACTTCCACACTCAAAAGGACTCTCTTTTGTTGGATTGCTCCTCTTGGGTCCTAAGAGCTTATTCATTACAACAAGCAGGACTCCCAGGAATCCAAAAATGACAAAAACTAAAAATAATTCAATCATTGGTTATTAATAAAGGCATAGATTTTATAAAAATAAATTGAAAGATGCAAACATTTTGACAAATTTTTTTATACAAAATTAGACCAGCTAAAATTTAAAAAAATTGTTTCAATTCAATCCCAGATTTATCTATTCAAAAAGACTGCATAAAAATTAATAGTCGCCTTCATAATCATTCAAACTTCCTTGTGAGAGATGTGTACTTGTTGACAATTGATAAAAATCAAGAAATAATCATTTCTTATGGACAAAAAATTTATTATTAAGTTTTTAGTTCTTTTCTTACTGCTCTCAGTCTTTCCCGTTGTCCATTGCAATAACTTTAAAACTAAAAATGAAGGTCTAATAAGACTTATTGACCGCTTAAAATCATCTAATGTTATATCCACTCCTTTTACAGATGTAATAAAGAATTTTGAGCTCATCAAAGAAGACTTATCTGGAAAATTAGACTGCCTTCATGAACTATCCACGAGCAAACAAAAAGTGTGGGCATCTACAACCAGTAATCCCATCCTCGGCGGTGAAAAAAATGCAAAGCCTCATGGTATGGAAGTTTTTATAAATAGTAATAAGATAAATCATCTTGAAGAATCTGATATGAATTCTGTGAGATGGAAATGGATAGAAACAGCTAGGGATGTAGATTTCCGAGATGACGAAAAATTCAGAAGGATCTATAATTGCTTGATTATCGATGAGGAAGACTCATATTCTTTTGATACGTTTTTTCCCGGTGCTCAAGTTGAACTTGAAATCTCAGCCCGCAGAAACTGGCATCCAGTTGATATGCAGATTTACTTTAACGATAAGCTTGTTGCAAAAGAAAAAGTAAAAAAAACTCAAGAGTTATTTAATATCTCTCAAAATCCTCCTGCAGGAATGTATAGAATTACTATTAAGTCAAGTGTTTCTGAAAGGATAGAAGAGAAAAAAAAGCCAACTCCTCCAAGATTGTTGATCTACAGAATTCAAGTTAAAACTCAAAACGACCTTATCCTTTTCTTTGTCCCTTCAAATCTACAATCTGACTTTTTAAGCAATGCTGTAAAAACCCAATATCATTCAGGTAAGACCAAGCCAATCGATGAAAACAAATATCTGCATCTTTATAATATGAAACACGATTTTATTCTGGATAAGTTCGATCAAAGAGTAAACCCAGAAAACATCAAGAAAAATATTGTTCTTGACAATCTCTCTCTTGACGTTCTCATGGCCCCTCCGAAAACTGAATTTGAATTCAAATTAAACATTCCTCCAAAAAGCTTTCTAGAATTTGGCATTGGAATTTTCAGCTATCAAAAGATCAGTACCTCCCTTCTCGCCAAATTTAAAATTGTTATAGAAAAAGATAAAATTAAAACCGTTCTTTATGAAAAAATTTTCCATCTTAATCCTGGAAATAAAAAAGAACAACTTATTTTTAAGAAGATAGATCTGACTCCTTTCGCAAAGAAAAAAATTAAGTTAACATTTATCACTGAAAAACCCGAAGGTTCAGAAAGTATAGCCCTATCATTCTGGTCTAATCCTGTAATTTATCAATCTATTAGTGAAAGCTCAAAAATAATACTGATCTCTCTAGATACACTAAGAGCCGATCATCTAGGTTGTTATGGCTACAATCGGGCAACATCTCCAAATATCGATGATTTTGCTAATGATAGCGTCTTGTTTGAAAATGTCTATGCTCAGAGCCCATGGACACTTCCATCGCACATCTCAATGCTATTCTCTCTCAATTCCGCAAATCATCAGGTTTACTATGACAACCAAAAAATAGACAGCTCCCTCCCTTCTTTGGCTTCACACCTCAAGAATCATGGATACTTAACATATGCATTTACAGGAGGAGGCTATGTCAGCAGCCTGTATGGATTTTCAAAAGGTTTTGACTGGTATGATGAACCTGTAGGCGGTAAATATGCACCTCTAGATATAAATGAAGCAGAAAAACTTTTTAATAACACTTCAGGTTGGCTTAAAAACAATCAAAATAAGCAGTTTTTTCTCTTCCTCCATACTTACCAAACCCATGGACCTTATAACTGCCCATCTCCTTGGAACGAAATGTTTCTCGACAACAATTCAACGTGGAAAAAACTTAACTTAAAAGCCCTTTTAGAAACAAAAGGGAATGATGAATCTTTTACTCCAGAGGAAATCCAAAACATCATTGACCTCTATGATGGCGAAATACGATATACGGATGAAATGTTAATTAAGCCTTTGCTTTCCCTTCTGAAAGAAACCGGGATTTATAATGATTCTCTGATAATCATAACTTCTGATCACGGCGAAGAATTCTTCGATCACAAAGGCTGGCTTCATGGACATAATTTATATGATGAACTGATTCGGGTCCCTCTTTTGATAAAATTTCCACGCTCAGAGTTCAAAGGAAAAAAAATTAAAACAAAATGCCGTTTAATCGATATCATGCCAACAGTCCTTGAGACAGTCTCTGCAAAATATAAGAAAAGCAACTTGGATGGAAAAAATCTTATAGATCTCATACTTGAGAAAGAAATAGAAGATAGAATTTTTATCAGTGATCTCTCTTTTAAAAATGTCCATAACCCGCTCCCTGGCATGGTGGCAACAAATAGAAAGGACATAAAATTAATCTTAGAAAAATCGGCGCAGGGAATAAAAAATATTGAAATTTTCGATCTATCAAAAGATCCCAAAGAAAAAAATAATATTTTTCGAAAACAAAGAAAATTGGGACAGGAAATTATCAAATCAATTAATGATTATTACAGAAATAAGCTGCGAATCCAAAGAAAAAAGGAACTAGTCATTCTAGACGAAAAACTAAAAGAAAAACTAAAAGCCCTTGGATATCTTAAATAAAAAATCTAGCAGGTATATTCCTTTAAATATTTTAATTAAAATAACCGACTAACAGATTAACAGACTAACCGACTAACTGACTAACAGATTAACAGATTAACTGACTAACCGACTAACAGTTTCTTTTCTCGCATATTATTTGTCCTGCCTGTCTTGCCAATTCAATACGTGAATCGCTTTGTTCTTCGCATTCATCGCTGCTTCCATTACGGCTTCAGACAGTGTAGGATGGATGTGAATTGATGAGGAAATATCACTAAGTGACATTCCCTTATTTACGGCTAAGGTCAGCTCGGCAATGAGCTCGCTTGCGTTTGGCGCAATGATATGAGCCCCAATAATCCTATCTTTCTCATTAGCTATGATCTTTACTATACCCTCAACTTTCCCAATAGCAAGAGCTCTGCTGTTTGCTTGAAGTGAAAACTTACCTACCTGCAAGTTTATGCCCTTCTCCAATGCTCCCTGTTCTGTCATCCCTACAGATGCAAACTCTGGCTCAGTAAAAACAGCCATGGGCAAAGCATCATAACGAGTTGCTTTCTTTAAACCTGAGGCGTTTTCAGCTGCGATGATACCTTCATGTGATGCTTTATGGGCAAGGAGATTACCTCCAATAATATCCCCTACAGCATAAACTCCAGGAACTACTGTTTCGAGCTGAGAATTTACCTTAACAAATCCATTTTTATCAAAAGAGAATCTTGAGCCTACCTCTCCCAAATCCTCTGAATTCGGCCTTCGTCCTTTAGCTAAAAGAACCTTTTCTGCCTCAAATTCAAATGGAATCTTATTCTTCAGGCAGGTACCTTTTAGAAAAACCTTGCCTCCTCTGTTCAGACTTTTCTCTATTTTCATCTGTGTATAGATTTTAAGGCCTTGCCCTTTGAGATATCTTTCCAACCGAGTCACTATTTCCTTATCATATCCAGGAAGAATTGTGGGCATGATTTCCAGTATAGAAACTTCAGAACCAAGCCTCTGAAAAATAGTTCCCATCTCGAGTCCGATAGCACCTGCACCAACAATCAGCATTCTTTGAGGGATGCTTTCTAATTCAAGTGCTTCCCGGCTTGTAATAATTTCCTTCCCATCTGGCATGAGGAAAGGAAGATCTGCCGGCTTTGAGCCTGTAGCAAGGATAATCTTATCTGCTTCTAAGAATGTCTCATTCCCCTCAGCATAGACTGCAACTTGATGATTATTTTTAACTGAAGCTGTTCCTTTAATAACCTCTATTTTGTTTTTTCTCAATAGGAATTCTATGCCTTTCACAAATCTATCTATTATTCTGCTTTTTTCTTCTTGAACTTTTTTCCAGTTACATTTCAAAACTTTTACCGGCCCTTCAATATTTTTATTATCCTTTAATTCCTTATAAATTTTTGTTTGATGGAGGAGATATTTAGTGGGGATACATCCCCAATTCATACATGTTCCTCCTAGCTTATCCCTTTCTATCAGGACCACTCTCTCTCCTAGCTGGGCTCCTCTTATAGCAGCTACATATCCTCCTGGTCCTGCTCCTATAATTGCCATATCATATTTTTTTTCCATTTTTTCCTTCTCTTTTGAATTTGAAAGCATTATACCTTTTCTTTGTATCCATTTTAAGTTTTTCGCTGAGATAAACCGAATTATATCTTTATAACCCAAATACCAATGACTGAAATCTGTTTTGGTTTAAGGTTGAATGTTAAATGTTTAAGGCAAGAGTAGAACTGGTTTAAGATTGAGTGTTTAATGTTTATGGAACTGTATGAAAAATATGAATACCTTGAACCTTAAACTTTAAACCTTAAACTAATTTGTTTTGTGACTTTGGAGCAATAGCGCGTTCATACACACAAATAGGACTAGTCACAACTTTATCTTGACAGCGCAAATTAAAAAAGTCATAAATAGTGAGAATTTGAGCTTAAACATGATAATCTCACTGAAAAAAAATTTATGAGGAAGTTCTTTTATCTCGTATTTTTCATTCTTTTAGTTTTTGCATTCAGTCAAAAGCTTTATGCTTATGAGTACGGAACACTCTGGGGACATGTAGTAAATGCTGATCATAAGCCTTTACATAATGTCAGAATCCTGATATCAAAAAAAGAGAGAGATTTCAACAAAATCCTTGTTACTGATAGAGCCGGATTATTCCAGATTTTAGGGCTTCCCCTTGGCAAATTCACAGCACAGTTTGAAGCAGAGAGTTTCCAAATTCATATTCGAGAAAACATCTTTTTGGAACCTTCACAAACTCTTTATCTAAAAGTTATTCTTAGCCCTGTAGAGAAAAAAGCAATATCCTCTTCCCAACTTCTGCGCCAAGACTATTCTAACTGCCTCTATCAAACTATTCTTGATGAATCTCAGATCCATGAGTCTCCCTCAGCTCATAATGTCTGGTCGCTTGTGGAAAACATGGATTTATCTGCTACTACTAATCGTATCGATGTTGGAGGCCTTTGGGGAAACATCCCTGCCCTCTTCAGTGCAAGAGGAGGCTGTTCATGGACACAAAACATCTATTTACTTAACGGCATGGACGTGACCGACCCCTATTGGACTGGAATGCCTCTTTTTTTCCCTGACTTCTTTGCTCTGCAATACACTCAGTTGGTCAATGCTGGTCTTCCTCCGCAAGCCCTTTCCCCTGGAGCGTATTTTAATCTTGTTACACGCGAGGGGACGGATCAATATCACGGCGGAACATCTGTATTCTTCATTAATAAAAAACTTCAAAGCACAAACATATCCCCTGCTTTAGAAGAAGAAGGCATCTTTGAAAGCCACTCCTTTAATCATTTAATAGATGGAAATTTTCATCTTTCTGGTCCGCTTATCCCTGAAAAACTCTCCTTCTTTACTTCTTTGTCAGGCTTTCATGTCTCCAGGGATTTAGCCGAGTATGATGACGATGATAAATCTTCAGTCTTATCTGGACTTTTTAGCCTAAAATATCGCTATTCTGAAAGTACCTTACATTTCCTCTGGACAGGACAAATCGTTTCTTATCCTTCTTTCGGTGCAGAAAGGAATATTCCCTTCTACTCAACTCTTGACCGCCGTGATTTTCATAATGTGTTCCAAACCATCTGGGATACAAGGATTCGAGATAGCCATTTTATTAAAGTAGGCTTTAGTTTTTCTCGAGGGGAAATTCACTCTGATTTTCAGAAAAATTCGGACCTTCAACATGGACTCGAAATTTTTCGCAAAATCCCTTCCGGAACTGCTCCTTTTACCCATCGAGACACACGGAACTCTTTAATCCTTCTCGTCAAAGCAGAGTCGTTATCAGCAAACTTCCTCAATGTCAGACATAGATTTCAATATGGATTTCAACTCCAGCATTCTTTCTCTTCATCCCAACAAGAGATAAAAGATAACGTTCATCTTCATTTTTTCGAGCAAGATCCTCTTGAAATCATCAAATACAATACCCCTATCCAACATAAAGAAGCCGCTTTGCACTTTAATGTCTTTGTTCAGGATACTGTGACTTTTTCCAATTTTGTTTCTATTTATTTTGGTCTGCATCTCGCCTCCAGCAAAGGCTGGATTCCCGATTATCCATCCAGTAAAGAAAAAAACGAAATCAGCTGGCTTAATCTCTCTCCTCGTTTGGGACTCATTTTCCCTATATCTAGTTCGAAAAAATCAGCTATAAAAATTTCTGCCGCCCGGTACTATTTCACTCTTCCACTTCATTACCTCTCATACGGAAACCCCAATGCCCTCGGAGGCCAAGTATATGCCTGGAATGACTTAAATAACGACAGACAATATCAAGAAGGCGAAGCAAATTTAATCCTGAGGAGAGAAGGCCCATTTTTTTCTAAAATTGACCCAGAACTAAAAAGACCCTACATTGACGAACTAGCCGTGTCTTATAACTGTAAGTTCAGCTCTAAATGGCTCTTTTCTCTTGGCATATTTCTCAGAGAGACCAGAAACCTCGTAGAAACCATAAACATCGGCGTTCCTTCTTCTGTATATGATCCAGTTGAAATTTTCGATATCGGAGATGACAGAAAACCCAACACCCACGATGACCTCTCTTTCATAGTCTACGATCAGAAGAATGAAACACTTGGACAGGATTTTTTCCTCCTTACCAATAATGTCGGAGAAAAAAGGATATCGAAATATTACGGAGCCGACCTTACTCTTGTTAAAAAATTCAGTGAAAAATTCTTTTTTTTCCTTACCTTGACTGCAACCTCAGCCATCGGAACGACAAATCCTGGCAACACTCAATGGGAAAACGACGACGGAGTTATAGGAGAACTGTATGATAATCCTAATAATCTCATTAATGCCAGAGGAAGGGTGAGCTTTGATAGAGCATACACAGGAAGAATTGGGTTTAATTATTTGGCACCCTTTGATATAAGAATTGGGTGTATTGTTAAATATTATGACGGACAACCTTTTGCACGGAAGATAATTGTACCGGGATTGAATCAGGGACCCTTCTACATCCAGGCACATCCTCGGGGAGTTTCAAGATATGAATATAACAGAACAGTAGACATCAGGGTGGAAAAAATAATAAATTTTGGAAAAAAAAGAATAAGGATTATTTTAGACGGATTCAATATTTTAAATCGAGCGCTGGCCACCAAAGAGAATGAATGGACAGGTCCTGAATATCCACTTCGCTTTGCTACTGAAATTCAGTCTCCAAGAGTCTTCCGTCTAGGATTGGCATATGAATTTTAAGAAGCCAATAACTATAATCATTGTTTTTTTTCTCTTTGTATTCTATAACAAATCAATTTATTCTCATGAAATTTTTATCTACCGCCCTTATCTAGATAAAAAGCCTCTTATTCGAGAAAACAAAATTACTATCCACGGAGAGTTCTTTGGCCAGCTTCAACTCCCGAGCACCTTTCCCAGCTACAATGACCTATGTGGACCAGACGACAGATGGAATTACGGGTTTCAAAATATCATCTTTCTTACAGAAAACACCACTCTCCTCGCCCAACTCATCACCCATGACGATGGACATAAAAGAACTAAGTTTGACTGGCACTTCTCGCTCCGACACTCTCTGTTCGAAAATCTCGTCTTGATTATTGGTCATGACAGCAATCATGATTCTGACTATCAGAGTACACTTATGGGAAAACCCTATTATGTCAATCGAAATTATATTGGCTTTGGCCTTCCCTTTAAAACAGGCTCCTTTTATATAGAACCTTTCACGTGGTTTTTCCACCATTCAAACCAAAGAGGACATCTCGACTTTTCGGGAGATAAATTATGCCAGGAATACGGCATAAGAGTCGGGCTGTGGCTCAAAGAACGAGTAGGGTTCAATTTTCAAATGTTTTCTCAAACTGAAGCATACTTTTCTCTTGGTCAGGCTTTTTTAGCAGATTTAATCATCAGGATAAAGCTTATAGACTTCTTTGAATTATCTCTAGGCACAACCCTTTGGAAAGACATACAAAAAAGCCACCTTGGAAATAAAAATAAATTTTATAAATTTATCTGGGGTATAGCCATCCCATTTTAAGAAAATAAAGAAATGGCTTCGCTTTTTTAATGTTTCTAAAATATCCAAAGCCTGTTTTTTCTTGACATGATTGACTCATTATGTTACCAAGTTCTGTCCCCTGAGTGATTGATATTATTAGGATGATCGGACAAATACATCCTTAAGAAATATGCAAACAATTCAAAACATAACAATAGTCGGAATAATGCTTAAGTATGGCCTTTATTAGGCATGTATTTAAAAAAATATATATCAATCTTATTTGTACTTTTAATCTTCTTTTCTAATCACTCTCACTCTCAAACTTACTCTTATACAGATCAGGAGTGTCTCTTCTGTCATGGAAAACCCAATATCTCACAAATCACAAGTTCCGGCAAAGTGCGCTCTCTTTTTGTTAATCCAGATGAATGGTCTCAAGATATACATCACAAGAGCAAGATGGTATGTGTGGATTGCCATATTAATTCAAATCCCTATCTGCATTTCAGGGAAGGTTTCACCGATGTAGATTGTGCCCGCTGTCATCCTGAGGAGGAAGAAGAATACCAGAAAAACATCCATTTAACCTTTACTACTATTACACCTGGAAAAGAGCTTCCCCTATGTTATCACTGCCATACTAAACACTATATCCTTCTCCACGATGATCCATCATCATCAATACACGAAGATAATGTGGGAAATACCTGCATAGAATGTCATCCTGAGATAATGGTCAAAGGAATCCTGAAGGGAAGCTCTCTTGGAAAGATATCCGGACATCGTAAGGGAGACCTCTCTGAAAGCTTTGATATGATGGTATGTATTAATTGCCATTATGATGACTCTGCACACGGCACCAAGCGCATCTACAAGGATTTTTGCTCCCGCTGCCATGATATTCGCTCAAAAGGAGATCTTATGATGGGACCGACTCACCTTGACTCGAAAAGATGGATAGGACTCAATTATATGGGAGGAGGCTTTGTTATTCTTCTCTTCATTGGAACATTTTTCTTTGTAGGTTATAAATCGCGGAAAGTAACCATGAATAGAATTAAGATTTGGCTTGATAGCATGAAAATAAAAGAAAGTGATGCACAGAACAAGGAAAAAACAGACCAAGATAACGGGGATAAAGAATAAAGGGAACAATACCATGAGGAACAAGGTAAAACGATACGCTATGTTGTTCGACTTAAGGAAGTGTATCGGTTGCAATGCCTGTGCTGTGGCATGTAAAAGTGAAAACAATGTGCCACTCGGCGTTTGGAGAAGTTGGGTAAAAAAAGTGGAGAAAGGACATTATCCACATTCAAAAGAGTTCTTCCTGCCTATCGTATGCAATAACTGCGAAAATCCCATCTGTGTTACGGTCTGTCCGGTCGGAGCTTCCATCAAGCGTTCTGACGGGATTATCTATATTGACCCACACAGATGTATTGGTTGCCGTTACTGTATGGCTGCATGCCCATATGGCGTAAGATATATCAACCCAAAATTAAACATTGCGGAGAAATGTTACTGGTGCCATCATAGAGTAGATGCAGGTCTCAAACCCGCATGTGTCCTGGCTTGTCCCACTGGAGCAATTATGTTTGGTGACTTGAATGATCCTGAAAGCGATATATCAAAGACAATGGCCAAGAATGCAGTCCAGGTTATCAAACCTGAGATGGGAACAAAGCCTCATACGTTTTACATCGACCTGGATATAGATACTGTCGAAGCAAAACAGATGGAAGAGGAATAAGGAGCATTGTGGATACTCAAGTCATATACAACATCATACATCAGGAAGCATTCGGCTTAAATATTGCTATATATTTCTACCTTACTGGCTTAAGCGCAGGATCGTTTATCCTATCCACATTAGCATTCGGATTCGGGATGAAACAGTACAAACCCCTTGGTAAGGTTGGTGTAGTCTTGGCTACAATGCTTTTAATTATAGCCCCTTTTTTCCTTCTTATCCACATAGGAATGCCCTACCGTGCTTGGAACCTTTTTGTTTATCTCAATTTTGCCTCTCCAATCACCTGGGGTACTTTTCTGCTGGTCCTGTATCCGATAAATTGCTTAATATACGGCTATTTCATGTTTAAAGGAAACATGAGGCTCACCCGGATCTTTGGATTTATCGGTATTCCCCTCGCAATATCGGTTCATGGGTATACTGGATTTATCCTGGCTTTTGGAAAAGCAAGGGCTCTCTGGAATACAGCCCTTATGCCTATTCTTTTCCTCGTCTCGGCCATTGTTTCGGGTATAGCGCTCATGATCTTAGTTTGTATTATTAAGGATCGTTTCTTCTCAAAAGAAAAGAAAATCGACCTTACGTTGATCTTCAATCTTGGAAAATTACTAGCATGGATGATCATATTTGACCTGTTCCTTGTAGGCAGTGACCTTATTGTCCTGTCTATTTCTCACTCAGACGCTCAGGCAGTAGCGCATTTGCTTCTCCTCGGTAAATTTAGTCCCTTGTTTCTCATTGTGGAAAATCTGCTTGGGAAAATCGTGCCATTCATTCTCCTTGTAGTCCCAAAGTTCAGGAGATTGACCACTATAGTAGTAGCCTCAATCCTTGTGGTCATTGGAATATTCTTCATGAGATATGTAGTTGTTGTGGGTGGAGAATTCATCCCGTTGATATAAAAGGATTTTATGGTATGTCAAAGATAGGTATCTCAAGACGAAGATTTATTAAAACAGGACTGGGCTGTGTTGCCGCGGCGGCCACAAGCATTGGCACAGCTCAGATACCAGCAGCAGACAAAAAAACTATGGGAGTATCTCGGACTTCACTCAAGTCTCTTTATGCCATCCCGACAACGTGTGAACAGTGTCCAGCAGGCTGCGGCATAATTGCTTACTTGGATGGGGAACGACTCGTCCAGATTCTCGGGAACCCGAGCCATCCTAATAACCAGGGAGGTATATGTACCAAGGGTCTTGCAGGAATAAACTTGGTCAATGACCCCGAAAGATTATTGTATCCTATGAAAAGGATAGGCCCAAGGGGCAGTGATAGCTGGACCAGGATCACCTGGGACGAAGTGTATTTTACACTGGGCACGCGTATCAAGGAGATGATAAGGGATGGCAGGATAAGTGAACTTGTAGTAGATAAAGGCCAGAATGATTCCTTACTTGACCGATTTATTACCGCTATCGGATCGATTCACATCATCAATAGACCTGCCTTGAAGAACCTCACCCGCGATACTGCCTTCACAGCAATGATAAAATCTCCATTGCTCTTTGAGGATGTTGGAAGAAGCCGAACTATTTTAAATTTTGGCGCCAATCCCTATTCGAACCACGATCAGTTCATAGGCATTGCCCGCCGGCTTGTCCGTGCCCGCATAGAGAAAGGGGCGAGACTCATAACATTTGATGTCCGGATGTCCGAGACTGCAGCGAAGAGCGATTCATGGCATCCCATCAAGGCAAGAACTGACGGTATCGTTGCCCTTGCCATGGCCAAGGTGATTGTGGAAAAAGAGCTGGCAGACAAGAATTTCCTGGATCACAACACTAATTGTCCGATCTCAAAAATAAAGCATCATCTTTCACCATACACTCCTGAACTTGCAGAAAGGGAGAGCGGTGTAAAGGCAGTAGACATAGAACGCCTGGCAATTGAGTTTGCCACACGGAAACCATCTGTGGCTATAATCGGGGGCGGAGTCAGCGATCACGAGAATGGACTCCAAAACATAAGGTGTATAGCCCTCCTGAACTGGCTAGTTGGAAACCTTGAAAAAGAAGGGGGACTTTTCTTTCCGCGATTTCCCCTCAATCATCAAGGAAAACCATCTCTTCTGTCTGACTCAAGGTTAGAATTGAGTCATGCTGTAAAAGGAGCCATGGAATTACAAGAGATTGATACACAAATTGACACCTATTTCGCCTATCTCTCCAATCCTGCTTACAATGATCCTGATTGTGAATCGAGCGCCCGTTTCCTTAAAGACGAAAAATCAGTACCCTTCCTTGTGGTAATGGATACCCATCTAACTGAGACCGCCATGATGGCTGATATGGTTCTTCCTGCTGCTACTTATCTGGAAGGATGGAGCATAAGCAGTGCCCCATCTCTGGATAAAGTTCCCATCCTTAATCTCAGACAACCAGTTGTATCCATTTTAAGCACTGCTAAAGTTTTAAGATTCCCTACCTTCGATTCAGGGAAGCTCCTTGAACCTACTTTCCAACCCCTGGGGGAGTCCAGAGAAATAGGAAATCTATGTCTGGAGCTGGCCCGAAGGATAGGGGGATCTGTATTAGCAAGTCTCCCTTTTGAGAACACACAAGATTATGTCACCAAAATAACCTCTTCAATTCCCGGTCTTAAAAAACAAGGTGGTTTTAAAACTTTAAAGAGACAGGGCTTTTGGACCGATAAAACCCTAAAAAAAGGATATTACCTGAATAGCGGCAAGAAGAGCACTTCAAACATGACCCAAAAGGTTAAAATCTATTCTGACACCTTAAAGCATAATGGTCATCCTCCTCTACCAGAGTATCAACCTGTAGCTTCTCACAAGGAGATGAATAGTAATGAGTTTATCTTCACTACATTCAAATCCAATCTCACGGCTAGAGGAGCCTCTAACAGTAAATGGGCAAGGGAGATACTCCATGAAAACCGTCTGTGGGTAAACAAAAAAAAGGCGGATAGATTAGGTATAAAGAATGGAGACAAGGTCCGTGTTATATCTCCAGTTGGCACATTGATCACCCGTGTGTTAACTACCAGCAGAATCCACCCCAGGTCTGTAGCCATGGCTGAAGGATTAGGTCATACTGCAATAGGAAACGTCGCAAAAGCCAGGCGATTCAAAAGCAAAGACCAGGATACAAACCTCATTTGGTGGAGTAAAGAAGGAAATGGTGTGAATCCTAATAAAATCATAGAAAGACGGATAGACCCCATCAGTGGAGGCCAAGCTTTAAAGGATACAAAGGTGCTTATAGAGAAAATATAACAACATTAAAAATTAAATATCCAAATAATGAAATGATGAAGTTAGGAGTGAGGAGTAAAATTTTTTACTAAGATTAAAAAGTTAAAATAGTAATGGAGGCAAAAAAGGCATGAAAAAGAAATTCACTTCAATCGCTATTGCTATCGCTCTCTTATATGTAACCTCATGGCCTATCAATACTGATAATATACACTCTCGCAGTGATATAAGAAGGCTGACCTATTCTGGAAATAACGAAGTGTTTTATCCCTCCCTAAGCGATGACGGACGATGGATGCTTTATATTATAGAAATAAAAAATGGCGAAGAAACAACAAAGGCAGTCAAGATAATGAATGTCGAAGATGGTAAAGAAAAAGAACTGTTCCGCAGCGGAAAGAGAAAGGCACCGGTCCCATTTCAAGATATTTATCTCAATGTTGGCTCAAAACCACCTATTTTAAGTGGAAACGGACAGGTTGCAATATTTTCATTGAGCCTCGGGAAGCCTGTTAACATACTCGATCATTACATGGCTGTAGTTAATACTGATGGCTCTAACTTTCAGGTGATCCATTTTCCGATCGATGCGCTAGAAGGAAAAAACTTAAAATCGCTAGAATTTACAAGTAAAGATTGGGAACGCGTATCCAATTATGCGACAAACAAAGAGGGAAATCGTATCGCATGTGTATTAAAAGGGCATCTGGGACCAAGGAGATATGGCAACCCTAGTGGAATAGTCTTTCTAGATCCTTTAAACAAAAAACAAAGAACTATTCTCGCTCCGGATTTTAATGGGAGCGAATGGATCTGGCCATCACTGCCGCGTAGTCCGCTTACTGGAGGCGGGTGGGCATTTGCTATGAGTGGAAATGGGCAAAAGGTGGTTTTTGGGGCTCAGTCTTCTACAAATAAATTTGACTACGACCTTTATGTCTTAAATTGGGATGGAAAAGATATAAAGAAAACAACTGATTTTCACGATCGTTGGTTTAGTATGGCTGATATAAGCCACGATGGAGAAAAGGTTGTTTTCTTTTATAACGGAAGTAAAAAACAAGGCATAGGGACATATACCGTCAACTCAGACGGGTCAGGACTAAAACATCTTGAATGCCAGGAGATTCCCAGAGTTGAGCTTTTCGACATGTCAGGAAACGGCAAGTACATCCTTTTTAAGCATATTTACAAAGGAATGATACTTGATCTCAATACAGGCCTAGAAATAGTGGCATTCGACGAGGACACTCCTGGATATGTCACAGGTTTAATACCCATGGACTTTCCTGGTATTCCTGCCTTCTGGGGACCAAAGATTATGAGTTTTAAAGGAGACAGGATTCTACTTGTGGGCCCTCCCCAAGGCAAAGAGACTCCTGAAATATTCATGCTAAGTATTGAAGTTAAATAACGAGATGAAAGGATAACATGCTTTTTTCAAAATATAAAAAGCAATTCCGCATACTATTGGGGCTTATTTTTATCGTGATCCTGATCGGATTAGGAAGTGTTGCAGCTTACTTTGTACGCTACTCGGCGACAAACGAGCAAGTATGCGCACAGTGTCATCCTGAACACATTGAGATGTGGATAAATTCTAATGGACATCCAGCAGAAATAACGAAATGTTTTGAATGTCACTCGCGAGGCCTTAAGATAGTTCCCAAGAATCTGAACATTTTCAAACATTTACGCGATCAGTTCATACCCTCTGAATACTATGCAGACGACGAATTAACATCTCAGAGGTGCTTAGAGTGCCATGAAGATGTCCTCGATTTAGGTTATGAGATTAAAAAGGAGGTAATAAAATTTACACACCGGTATCACTTCGAAGAAGGGCTGGATTGCGTGGACTGTCATCGCACAGCAGCCCATGAATACATGACAGGCAGTTCAAACCGGCCCACAGTTTTGGAATGCCTCGAGTGTCACCGTAAGGAATTCGAGGGCCCACCAAAAAACCAGAAGTGTCTTAACTGCCACAAAGTAATGCTTGCACCTGGTAAAACCCGATAGTTTGGATTAATATTATGATCAAATCAGTCGACATATTCCTCATCTTCCTAGCTCTTGCTATCTTTTCATGGGGAATACATAAACGCATCCGGCTGTGGCACATAGGAAAAAAGGATAAGCGATCCGACAAAATGTGGCACAGGATAAAATCTTTTTTATTGGACGGAATAGCCCATCGGAGGGTTCTACAAGATCTCTATCCAGGCGTTATACATCTCCTCATTTTCCTGGGCTTTATTGTGCCGTTTACGGTCATTGTGATAACGCAATTCATATTTACTTTACCTATTGCATTAGCCCGCCTCATTTCCCTTATACTGGATATTATCGCATTGGCCGCGATTGTGTCCTTAATCCTTGCAATATACCGCCGTTATATAACCCGTCCATCGAGGCTGGACAACCGGACCGATGACTTATTATCTCTTATACTCATCCTGCTTATCGTTTTGACCGGGATTATTCTTGAAGGCTTAAGAATATCCGTGATCGGAAAGGATGTACAAACATGGGCTCCCGTAGGGAACACCCTTGCTGCATTGATAAACATAACAGGTTGGGATAACAATGCCAAGGGCCTCCTATCAATGATTATTTTCCGGGTCCACTTTTTTCTCGTTCTAGGTATAATCGCTTATGTCCCATACGCCAAGCTATTCCATATAATCAGCTCTCCGATAAATATGATTTTTCGCTCCCTTTCGCCTAAAGGAACTCTTTCTTATTTAAATCTTGAGGATGAGGAAGCAGAAACTTTTGGGGTCGCCAAGATTGAGGAGTTTACTTGGAAACAGCTCATGGATCTGGATGCTTGTACTCGTTGTGGCCGGTGCCAGGACCACTGTCCAGCATATTTGACTGAAAAGCCACTTTCTCCAAAGGATATTATTAATGACCTAAAAGACCATATGCACAGAAGGGGCCCACAGATTCTTGATGCTAGGATCAAAGGGACCAATCCTGAAGAGGTCTCACCTCTTATTAATAGTGTCATTGCCGAAGATATTCTATGGGCCTGTACAACTTGCCGTTCCTGCATAGATCACTGTCCTGTCTTTGTCGAACATGTAGACAAAATTCTTGATATGAGACGCTATCAGGTGCTCATGGAGAGTAAATTTCCTGAGGAACTGACAGCTGCCTTCAGAGGGCTCGAGAAAAATTCAAACCCCTGGGGCCTTGGCTACGACTCCCGAGCAGACTGGGCTGGGGAACTGGATGTCCCTATTATGTCGGAAACTGGGGAAAAGGAAATTGATTGTCTATTTTTTGTAGGCTGCATCCGTTCATACGACGACCGCAACAAAAAAGTCGCAGTAGCCATGACAAGAATCCTTAATCACCTTGGAATAAAATTTGCGATATTAGGAACGGAAGAGGGCTGTTGTGGTGATCCTGCCAGACGGGTAGGCAACGAATATCTGTACCAGATACTAGCACAGACTAATATTGAAACTTTTAACCGATATAATATAAAAATGATTCTTACCACTTGTCCCCACTGTTACAATACTCTTAAAAATGAATACCCACAGCTCGGCTTCAGCTGCGAAGTGGTCCACCATTCTGTATTCATCCAAGAAAATATACGAAATGGACGATTGAAACTGAACCATGCTCTGGCTAAAAGGCTCACCTTTCACGACCCTTGCTACCTCGGCCGATACAGTGGTATATATGAGCCTCCAAGAGAAGTGCTTAAGTCCATACCGGCCTTGAACCTCAGAGAAATGAAACGCTCCAGAATTGACTCTCTCTGCTGTGGAGCAGGAGGAGGCTGGATGTGGATGGATGAGAAGATTGGCAAAAGAATGAACATCCAGCGTCTGGAGGATGCCTTGACAGTAAACCCTGAGTGGATCGCCACCGCGTGTCCTTTTTGTGTTACCATGTTTGATGACGCAATAAAGGACAAAAATATGGAGAAAGATTTAAAAATCTGGGACATTGCAGAATTAGTAGAACAGGCTATGTTTGGAATAAAATAATTTTAGTCAGTTTGTCTGTTAGTCAGTCAACCTTAAACCAGTTTCTCCTCTTGCCTTAAACATTTAACCTTCAACCTTAAACCAGTTTATTCTCTTGCCTTAAACATTAAACATTAAACCTTAAACCATTAGTGATTTTTTCTCAGCTTAAGGCTTACGAGTCTGGAGTTAGGCTAATATCTTATTGAAGGCTGAAATAGCCCTATCAATGTCTTTATCACCAATATCCTTATGGACAACAAAACGAATCGGGCCAGTGGAGGCCAAGGCTAGGATTCCTTCTTCTTTTAACTTGGATAAAAATTCTGGAGTAGAAAGCCTTGGGTGATTAAAGTCAAATATTATGATATTCGTCTGAATATACTCAGGATTGAGGGCAATCCCAGGCAGCCCAGCAATAGCAAAAGCCAACTGTTTTGCTCTCTCATGATCCTCCTTTAGCCTGTCTACCATCTCTTCTAGAGCAACTATTCCCGCTGCGGCGAGAATTCCCACTTGCCTCATTCCTCCCCCCAGCACCTTTCTTACTCTTCTAGCATAATCGATAAAATCCTGTGGCCCCACCATTACTGAACCTACAGGGGCCGAGAGCCCTTTGGAAAGACAAAACATCAGAGAATCTGCAAGCGCAGCATACTCTTTTACAGGAATTCCCGAGGCATGACTGGCATTGAAAATGCGAGCTCCGTCTATATGGAGTCTTATACCATGCTCATCAGCAATTTTCCTGATGGCCCTTATATTTTCTATTGGAACAACAGCCCCACTCCAAGCGTTATGGGTATTTTCAATACATATAAGGGATGTTCGAGGAATATACACTGATGGCATTCTAATGTTTCTTTCCACTTCCTCAGGATCCATCGCTCCACGGTCGGAATGTATGGGGCGAGGTGTTACCCTTGCAATAAAAGTCATATGTGTAGATTCCATGTTGTAAATATGAGATTTAGCTTCCACGATGACTTCATCTAACTCGTTTGTCCAGACTTTGACTGTAATGGAATTAGCCATGGTTCCAGAAGGAACGTATAATGCAGCTTCTTTTCCCATTATTTTGGCCACCATAGATTCAAGCTTATTTACTGTAGGATCATCACCTAATACATCATCTCCTACCACAGCCTCAGCCATTGCTTTTCTCATATTTTTTGTAGGTCGAGTAACAGTATCACTTCTAAAATCTGAGAATTCAGCCATATGCGAGGACCTCCTTTCTCACTAAAATACTATTATAGAAAAAAGATAGTAAGGCAGCAAACTTTTTCCTGATTTTTCTGTTTAAAGGGAACTTTTTTATGCTATACTTGGTTATTAATCTATGGTAAAGATAGTTTTAAATTCGCGATATTAAATTTGACTTATGTCTATAAAGAATATTCTGTATTACAGCTTCTACGCCCTCCTTTTCCTTAACATTTTCTTTTTGAGTGCTATAGTATCTTTCCAAATAACGCTTAAAGGCGAGATGGTCACCCTCCACAATCTTGTGGGCAAATCCTTAGAGGATGCAAAGGCTGAGCTGCTTGATAAAAAACTATCCATTGTCCAAAGTGGCGTTTTGCTACATGAAAGCTTAGAGCGAGGAAAAATCATTCATCAAGATCCTCCTCCAGGTTCAAAAATAAAAATTAACAAGGTTGTAAAGGTTATTCTGAGCGCAGGAAAAGAAAAAGTCTTTGTTCCTCAACTTGTAGGAAAAAATCTCCAATACATAAGCCAAATTCTAAAAGATGCAGGGTTGAGGAAAGGGAAAATATCCCACGTTCACACTTCTAAATATGCTGCAGGCAAAATAATTGCCCAACATCCTCTTCCTATGGAAGAAGTAGGAAGAGACTTTCGAGTAAGCCTACTTGTAAGCCAGGGACAAAAAGAAAAAAAATATCTTATGCCTGATCTAATCGGAAAACATGTTGCCAAGGTTATTGCAAAGTTAAAACAAATGGAATTCAACGTTGGAGAGTTGAGTTCTTCCTATTACCCTGGACTTGATTCAGGTATAATTATCAATCAATCTCCTTCTCCTGGTTCCCGCATTCAAAAAAGGAACCTAATCACAATGGAGGTAAGCAAATAATGATTAAAATTGCTGCTTCAATTCTATCTGCAGATTTTACGAAAATCGAAGAGGCTGTTAAGATGGCGGAGGAAGCAGGAGCAGACTTGATTCATATCGATATCATGGATGGACATTTCGTTCCTTCTCTTACTTTTGGGCCACAGCTTGTGGCTTCTCTCAAGAAAAAGACATCTTTACCTTTAGATGTTCATCTCATGGTGGAAAATCCACGGTCCTTCATTCCTCTATTCCATGAAGCAGGGGCAGATTGGATTTCAATCCACCTCGAAGCTTCAGCCCATCTTCACAAAGATATTACTCTAATCAAAGAATTCAACAGAAAAGCAGGTCTTGCCCTCAACCCAGCTACGCCTATCCACCTGTTAAACGAAATCATCAAAGAGCTGGATTACGTGCTTATAATGACAGTCAACCCAGGTTGGGGCGGCCAGGAATTTATTGAATCCTGTCATGCCAAAATATCACACCTCAAAAACTGGATAAGAGGTCAAAAGCTTGATATTCCCATTGAAGTCGATGGAGGGGTAAAACTCGAAAACATGGAAGATTTAATCAATGATGGTGTGGATATTTTCGTAGCAGGCTCAGCCATCTTTAGCGAAAAAAAACCCATTGATGCCATCATCAAAATGAAACAATTGGCAGAAAAATATTCATCATCATGACTTGTATAGTTACAGGAGCTGCGGGTTTCATCGGTTCTCACCTGTGCCGAAGACTCCTTAAAAAAGGATTCTCAGTGATTGGTATAGATTCTTTTACTGATTTTTATCCTAAGTGGATAAAAAATAAAAACATACTCCCATTAATGAGAGATAAGAAATTCGAGTTTATCGCTGAAGATATAAACAGTGTTGGATTAACAAAATTGTTGAATAGATCAGACTATGTTTTCCACCTCGCAGCTCAAGCAGGAGTGAGAACAAGCTGGGGCCATAATTTTTCTGTTTACACCAAAAACAACATTGAGGCAACCCAAAAACTTTTGGAAGCAGTAAAAGATACTAAGATTAAAAAATTCATCTATGCCTCCTCCTCTTCTGTTTACGGGTTATGCCCTGAACTTCCTATATCAGAGACAAGCCCTTTATATCCATTTTCCCCTTATGGGGTCACCAAACTTGCTGCTGAACATCTCTGCTATCTCTATTATAAAAATTTTGGGCTTCCATTGGTTTCTCTAAGATTTTTCACAGTCTACGGCCCTGGGCAACGTCCAGATATGGCCTTTCATAAATTCTTTAAAACAATAGCTGAAGGCGAACAGATTTCCATATTTGGAGATGGAAAGCAGACAAGAGACTTTACTTTTATCGATGACATCATTGAAGCCAATTTTGCATCTTTAGAAAATGGGAAACCTGGAGAGACTTATAATATTGGAGGTGGCACCCGAAAAAAACTGGAGGATATTATCCCAATTATAGAGAAAATCTGTGATAAAAAAGCTGAAATAAATTGGGAAGAAAAACAAAAAGGAGATGTGCTCCATACATTCGCAAATATTGAAAAGGCACGTAAAGACTTGAACTATTCACCTAAAACTCAAATTGAAGATGGCCTCAAAGAAGAATGGACATGGCTTCGATTACTCTATTCTTCCTGAAGGAAATTATACTTTTGGAGCAAAGGTAAGATAAAATGAAAAGACATACATATATTTTCATCACTACTCTTCTCTTCACCCTTATTTGTTTCGGATGCGGAGGGAAGAAAACAGAAATTTCTCCAGATATCGCTGCTTCAGACGAAGAAATGTATAGACTTGGTGAGAAATTTCTCAAAAAGGATCCAGAAAAAGCCCGTCTCTATTTACGACAAATCATTGACTCCTTTCCAAAGAGTTTTTATGCGCAAAGAGCCAAATTGGCTATAGCAGACTCTTATTTTAAACAAAGAGATGAAGGGAGCTTTATCATAGCTGCTTCTGAATACAGAGAGTTTATCTCGCTCTATCCTTACAGCCCTTCAGCTCCTTATGCTCAAAACCAAATTGCTATAACATTTTTTAAAAAGGCTCTAAAGCCTGGAAGAGACCAGACTAAAACACTACAGGCTCTGGCCGAATTTAAAAAAGTCGTTACTAATTATCCTCTGAGTGAAGAAGCAAAATCTTCAAGAGAAAAAATAAAAGAATGCGAAGAACGATTGGCAGAACATACGCTCAGCATAGGAAAACATTATTACAAAGTGAATGCCTTTAAGGCAGCAGTAAGCAGATTATCAGAAATCTTAACCGATTATCCTGATTATTCAAAAATGGATAAAGTCTACTTCTTATTAGGAGATTCATATTATAATCAGAATAATCTTGAACAGAGCATCCCTTATTTTACAAAATTAATAACTGATTTTCCTCAGAGCAAATTAGCAAAAAAAGCCACCGCCAAGATGGAGGAGATAGAAAAGAAACAGAAGGAAAAAAAATAGAGAATTAAAAACAAATGTTGGTAAATCATCCAAGGTTGGAGGTTTTAATGAAAAAAATAAATTATTTTTCTCTAGCTGCTATACTCATTTTAAGTCTTTGTAGCTTCTCTTATGCTCAATTTCATGAGGAAAAATATTCCCCGAAAATCAGCATAAAACCAGGAATAGGTTTTGAATATTTTTCGCGAACAATAAGCTGGGACGATGATAAATACAGTTCTAATCTCAAATCATATTTTTTCATCCTCAATGCTGAGTTTGAAATCCAGGAAGGATTCTCCCTAAATGCCCTTGCTGGATATTCTTTTTCTAATTTTGACTCGCTAATATTCAGGGAACTGCCATTTTCAGTAGAATTGGATGTTGGTGACATGAGTGGATTTCTTTTTGGTGGAGAGATAAAAAAAAGCATCTTTTCCACAAATGATTTTGAGGTCGAGGGCCTGGGGCAATTTGTCTATTATCTTGGGTCAAAAAAAGAATGGGACATACCAGACTTAAATGTAGAAGGTAGTGTTACAGGAAAGCCCTGGTGGATGAGAGCTTCTGCTGGTCCAGTTATCACCTATACAGGATTTGATTATTTTTATCCCTATATTTATCTCAGCTACAATAAACTCTGGGGAAAATTCAAGATAGAGCAGACTATTCAGGAATTAAGTGGATCTGAAGATAAAAAAATCACAGGAAAAAGTGTATTCAGCACCTCATTGGGTGCAATCTACGAAGTCTTTGATGCATTAACCCTTAAGGCAGAAGCAAGCTTTATGCCTTACAACAAAGGCCTGGATTTTGGAGTTATGCTCAGGGCCATGTATTCATTTTAATTTGGGGAGGATATCATGAAAACAAAGAAAATATTTTTCCTGTTTTTCATAATCTATATCTTCATTTTTTCAGCAAGCTTTCAACATCATAGATTTGACAGATACAAAAAGCCGCTTTATCGTTTTTTTCGCCCAAGAATTCAATCTATAAATAAAGGCCTTCCATTTCAGCTTAAAGAAAAGCAGTATGTTCCAGATCAAATCTTGATAAAGTTCAAACCAACTCTCTCTGAACTATTAATAGAAACAACTCTCGCTGCTTACCAAACAAAAAAAATAAACCGAATTCCCAGATTAAACATTTATCAGCTTCAAATTCCAAGAGATATTACAGTGGAAGAGATGGTATATGTGATGAACCAAAACCCTGATGTTGAATATGCTGAATTTAATTACATTGTTTACATTACTGAAACTCCGAACGATATCTATTTTAAGTACCAGTATGCACTTTATAATTCTGGCCAGTCAATCGGAATTCCCGGAAGCCCTCATGGAACTGAAAGAGCAGATATCAAAGCCACCGCGGCTTGGGAAGAAACAAAGGGAGAGGAAGAAGTTATCATTGCAGTGATTGATTCCGGTGTAGATCTCCTCCACCCAGATATAGAAACCAAAATTCTATCGAGTGGTCGCGATTTCGTTAATGATGATTTTGATGCAACCGATGACCATGGTCACGGTACACATGTGGCTGGAATCGCAGCTGCCGAAAGCAACAACAACGAGGGCATAGCTGGAGTAGCCTGGAACTGCAAGATTCTTCCCATAAAAATCGTAGATGAGGAAGGCTATGGCGATTACTATTCTCTGATTGAAGGAATAACGTATGCAGCAGATAATGGGGCAGATGTGATTAACCTAAGCATAGGCGGGGAGTTTACTGCTCAAGCTTTGGAAGAAGCTCTCAAATATGCCTATGAAAAAGATATTGTAATCATTGCTGCTGTAGGAAATGAAGGTGGAGCTGTTCTTTACCCTGCGGCTTACGATGACTATTGCCTGGCAGTAGCTGCTACAGATTACGATGATATAAGAGTTGATTGGTCTAATTTTGGACCTGAAGTGGATGTTGCAGCTCCGGGAGAAAGAATTATAAGCCTTGTTCCTACCTGGTATCCATCGAGTATATGGGACGATTTTGAACTACCTCCTTATGGCTATGGCTTTGGAACATCTATGGCGGCTCCCTATGTCTCAGGTTTTGCCGCTCTTATAAAAAGTATCAAGCCCTGGCTTACTGCAGCCGAAATAATGAACATCATTCGCTATTCTGCAGATGATACAAACAAAGAGGACTATCCAGGAAATGATGAATTTATCGGGTACGGCCGCATAAACATGGAAAAGGCGCTTGTGCCTATAAAGATAACTACTCATAAATAAGATAATGAAAATATTTATGTTAGTCAGTTAGTCTATTCATCAGTTAGTCTGTTATATTAACAAGAGGACTAGCAAGTTAGCCAATACGATTGAGAAAAAATTAACTATAATGTCATTATCTATGACACATAAAATAGATAACAGATAAACTGAGTAACAGACGAACAGAATAACCAGATAAAATATAAATTAATCAAATGATTAAATTTCTACGGATCAAAAACTTAGCTACAATAGAAGATATCACATTGGACCTTAAAGAAGGCTTTTCCATACTCACAGGAGAAACAGGTGCTGGAAAATCCATCATCATCGACGGAATAAGATTTATCTTGGGTGAAAAAGGCTCGGCTGAAATGATCCGGACAGGAAAAAAAGAAACTTCTGTAGAGGCTATTTTCTATCATGCTCAAGATAAGGGTAAATTGAGCGATCTTTCTTCTGATGGTGAAAAAGAAATTTTTATACAAAGAAACATTTCTGAGCAGGGAACAGGAAAAGGATATATAAATGGAATCCTTGTTCCGATCAAAAAGCTCAAAGAAATAAAGGATGATTTGATCGACATATATGGCCAGAACGATCATGTCTTTCTCCGTCAAGTAGAAAACCAACTCGATTATCTCGATTATTATGCAAACGCTTTCTCTTTAAGACGTGAGGTCTCTCATACTGCTTATGAACTCAGAAAACTCATACGAGAAAAAAAGGAACTCGAGGCTAAAGAAAAAGAGAGGGAACAGCGCCTCGACTTCCTAGATTTTCAGATAAATGAGATCGAAAAGGCTCAGCTTAGTCCAGGAGATGAAGAGAAAATTCACTATGAAAGGAATATCCTCAAAAACGCAGAAAGAATCAGTATTCTTATTGAAGAAGCGATGAATTTCTCTTATAAACAGGAGAATTCTATTTCTTCGCTTTTAGCTAGCCTCCAGAATGTCCTGGGTGAGCTATCAGGATTTGATAAAGCATTTAAAGAGGCAAATGAAGCGATTGGCGAATTTGCTATTACAATTGGAGACTTTTCAGATTTTATAATCAAATTTAAAGAAAAACAGACTTCTTCCCCTGAAAAACTGGAAACACTAGAAGAACGTTTAAGCAAGATAGAAAAATTGAAGAGAAAATATGGGACAACTGTCACTGAAATTCTTTCTTATCTGGAAAAAAGAAAGAAAGAATACAATGATCTGAGCACAAGCCATGAAAAATTGGTTGAGCTAAACACAGAGCTTGATAAAAAATTCAAAGAATACACGGCAAAAGCAGAAAAACTTTCCTTACTTAGAAAGAAAAAAGCTCTTGCACTTGAAAAACAGATTGAGAGAGAAATCGTTTTTTTAGGAATAAAGAAGGCACAGTTCAAAATAAACATTAAATCTCTCTCTCCAGACCCAAATACAATGGAAAAAATAAAAGGCAGCGGTACAGAAGAAGTCGAATTTCTCATCAGCCCTAACCCAGGGGAAAATCTGAAGCCTTTACGAAAAATCGCCTCTGGAGGGGAACTCTCACGCATTATGCTAGCCCTAAAATCTATCGGAAAAGAAACTGAAAAGTTAAAAACTCTGATTTTCGACGAGATCGACTCAGGGATAGGAGGAAAAACCGCAGAATTCGTCGCACAAAAGCTCAAAGTATTATCGAATCAACATCAAGTTATGTGTATAACCCACCTCCCACAAATTGCCTCATTTGCCGCTCACCACTATAAAATTGAAAAAAAGATAGAAAAGGAACGGACTTTTACAAGAGTTAAAAAGCTCTCATTCGAAGAAAGAGTAAAGGAAATTGCCCAGCTTTTAACGGGAAGTCGTATTACAGAGACAGCCTTGCAAAATGCCAGAGAAATGTTAATACACAACCTTCGTAGAACGTAAAAGAATGGTTTAAGGTTTAAAGTTTAAGGTTGAATAAAAAACATGAAATTCTATATTCATACCTTTGGATGTCAGATGAACAAGTGCGATTCAGAACACATCGCAGGATTGCTTTTATCTGCTGGAATTCAACCTTCAAATTCACCAAAAGAATGCGATATTATCATTATCAACACTTGTGCCGTGAGGAAAAAACCAGAGGAAAAGCTTTATTCTCTGTTAGGACGATTAGACTCGCTAAGGAAAAAAAAGAATGTCTTTATTGGAGTTGTGGGCTGTGTCGCTCAACTCTACCGTTCAAAGCTTCTGGACAAGAATCCTTTCATTGATTTCGTTATAGGACCAGATAATTACTGGCAGATTCCCCGGATCATTCCAACCCAGGATGAAGAGAAGTTTATTTCCACAAGTTGGAGTCGCGATTGGCATGAAATTTCCTATGCTCAGACAATCCGAGAAAGCAGGATTAGCGGTTATATCAGCATAATGGAGGGATGCAACAATTTTTGTTCTTATTGTGTAGTGCCTTTTACCAGAGGAAGGGAAAAATTCAGGGCGATAGAGAATATTCTAAGCGAAGTCAAAGATTTAGCTAATAAAGGATATAAGGAAATTCAACTTCTGGGGCAAAATGTAAATTCCTACAGGGATCCAAAGACAGGGAAAGATATTTCAATTCTTTTAAAAGAAGCTGATCTTATCGACGGAATCGAGTGGATCCGATTTATCACCTCTCACCCGAAGAACTTCACGATAGATATTGGTATAGCCATGAAAGAAACGAAAAAAGTATGCCATCAGCTTCATCTTCCTGTTCAATCAGGCTCTACATCTGTCCTTGAAAGGATGAACAGGGGCTATACTAGAGAAGAATACTTAAAAAAAATAGAAACCCTTCGCAATTTAATGCCTGACATCAGCCTTAGCACCGATATTATCGTTGGCTTCCCTGGAGAGACAGAGCACGAATTCCAGGAAACCTTAAGCATTCTGAAAAAAGTTCGCTTCACCAATATTTTCTCCTTTCGCTACTCCCCTCGCCCGTTAACTTCAGCATCAAAGAACAAGGACTCAGTATCTTTTGAGGATAAAAAAAGGAGGCTCATAGAACTTCAAGCTCTTCAAAAAAAAATCCAGATGGAAACAAATAAATCCTTTGTGGGCCGTATCATAAAGGTTCTTTGCCTTGGAAAAAGCAAAAGGGACCCTCACGTATATTCTGGTCGGAATGAGGGCTACCAGGTTGTTAATTTTAAATCAAAAAATGATGTCATTGGCCAGTCTGTCAATGTACATATCACTTCATACGGTCCTTATAGCCTTTTTGGACAAATCGCTCAGTAAATCCATCAGTTTTCTATTCTACACTGTCTTTCAAATTTAGCTATCAGCAATCAAGTATCAGCAAATAATCTGTTAGTCGGTTAATCAGTTAGTCGGTTAATCAGTTAGTCGGTTATTTTGATTAATATATTTAACAGACAAACAGATTAACTGATTAACCGACTACCAGATTATCCGAATTTTGTAACCGAATTTTGTATTGCAATTTCAATTTAATTGTGCTATACATCGAGAACTAAATTTTAGTTCAAAAAGGAAGGGAGATGAGTTTATTATATTTAACCCGTTACTCTTTTATTATCGGTCTATTGGGTCTGGTGTTTGCCCTAGTCCTCTATTCCTTGGTCAAAAGATATCCCAAAGGAAATGAAGTGATGCAAGAAATAGCAAAAGCAGTTCATTCCGGTGCAATGGTTTTTTTAAGAAGGGAATACACATATATATCAATTTTCATCCTGATCGTTTTCATTATCCTCTGGAGGCTATTCTCTATCTATACGAGCCTTGCTTTTCTCACTGGAGCCAGTTGTTCAATGCTGGCCGGGTTTATCGGGCTTAATGCATCGACTCGTGCTGCCGTAAGGGCTACTCAGGGTGCTATTAAAGGCGGAATTTCGCATGCGCTGACTATTGCCTTCCAGGGCGGTGCTGTGATGGGAATGTCTGTGGCAGCATTGGGTGTAGCAGGAATTGGCATCTTTTATTTCTTTACAAAAAATCCCATAATCATAAACGGTTTTGCTATGGGTGCAAGTTCAGTTGCTCTTTTTGCCCGAGTGGGAGGTGGAATTTTCACAAAAAGTGCAGACGTTGGGGCAGATCTTGTCGGAAAGATTGAAGCGGGTATCCCAGAAGACGATCCTCGAAATCCAGGCGTCATCGCTGATAACGTTGGCGACAATGTTGGAGATACGGCAGGAATGGGAGCCGATCTTTTTGAATCTTATGTGGGTTCGGTCATCGCTTCAATTGCCATAGGCTCAACTTTAAGCCCTTCTCTAAACTATATGTCTCTTCCGCTTCTTCTGATTGTAATGGGATTGATAAGTTCTGTTATTGGAGTTCTCTCTATAAATATTTTAAAGAATTTTAGTCCCCAGTCGGCCTTAAGGAATTCCACCTACATCAGTGGTCTCTTATTTCTAATCGGAGCCTTTTTTGCGATAGATACTGTCTTGGGTGATCTTAGTGTCTTCTGGGCAGTACTAAGCGGAATGATTGCAGGAGTTCTGATCGGATTGGAAAGTGAGTATTTTACATCAGGGCCTCCTATAAAAGTTCTGGCCAAAACCGCCCGGACAGGTAGCGCCCCAACAATTATCACCGGCTTGGCCATTGGATTCCAAAGCACGATTCTTCCTCTTCTTACTATTGCAGCCACAATCTTCATTTCACATAAATTTGCATCTCTTTATGGTATAGCACTCTCTGCAGTAGGCATGTTGGCAACAATAGGCATTGTCATGTCTACGGATTCTTATGGTCCTATTGCAGATAATGCTGGAGGAATTGCTGAAATGTCAAAGATGGATCCGAACATAAGAAAAATAACGGATAAACTCGATGCCTCAGGCAACACAACTGCTGCCATTGGCAAAGGATTCGCAATAGGATCAGCGGCCCTGACTGCATTAGCTTTATTCTCAGCCTACCAGAAATCCATACCAAATTTACATTCAATAAGCCTGACCCATGTAGATACAGTTATCGGTCTTCTCATCGGATCACTCATGCCATTTGCTCTAGCATCTTTGACTTTAAAAGCAGTAGGCCGAACAGCAGACAAAATGGTTCTCGAGATAAGAAGGCAATTCAAAGAGATAAAAGGGTTAATGGAGAATAAAGCCAAGCCCGACTCTGATCGATGTATAGATATTGTGACTAAAGGCGCATTATCAGAAATGATCCTTCCCGGTCTTCTTGCCGTTATCATGCCTCTTGTCATTGGATTTTTTATGGGACCAGAAGCATTGGGTGGATTCCTCGCTGGAGCTACCTCTACTGGCGTTCTCATGGGAATATTTATGGCCAATGCTGGCGCTGCCTGGGACAATGCTAAGAAATGGATCGAAGAAGGGAACTTGGGAGGAAAGGGGACAGAAGTCCATGCCGCTTCTGTTATCGGAGATACTGTTGGCGACCCCTTAAAAGATACTGCTGGCCCTTCCATGAATATCCTGATTAAGCTTATGGCAGTAGTCAGCCTGGTTTTTGCCCCACTGATAATATAAAAGAAACTAAAAACTCAAAACTAATTTCAGTTAATCGGTTAATCAGTTAATCTGTTTGTCTGTTAATC
>DAOVDU010000115.1 GCA_030669305.1 Candidatus Aminicenantota bacterium | reverse complement strand
ACAAATTCCAAACAAATAAATTACTCGATGTTGCACTAAAAGCTGGGATTTGATATTTTTAATCCACACATTTTAAGAATTATCAGGAGAAGTATGATGCTTAAGGAAAAGGTAATGATAATTACCGGTGCAGCAGGGGGTATTGGTTCAGCTACAGCGCATCTTTTCGCTAAACAGGGTGCTGTTCTAGTCCTGACAGATATTCGAAGAGAAGAGCTGGAAGAATTGGGAAAGGATTTAAAGGATTTTGGAGCGAAAACAATGGTCGTTGAACATGATGTCACTAGCCCTGAATCCTGGCAGTCGCTGATGGAAAAAGTCAAGCAAGAATATGGCAAACTCGATATTCTTTTTAACAATGCAGGAGTTGTTCAACCAGGAATGGCGGAAAAAATTGCCTTTGATAAAATTCAACAGCAAGTTTCAGTAAACTTTTTAGGAACGATCCATGGATGTCGGGCCGCATTACGCATCATGAAGGAGCAAAATTTTGGCAAAATTATTAACATTGCCTCATTAGGAGGTATAGTTCCGATGCCGGGTGAAGCAGTTTACAGCGCCACAAAATACGCCATTCGAGGCTATTCTCTTTCGCTCCATGCTGAATTACATAACTCTCCAATAGGAATAACTGTGGTTTGTCCTGATTCTGTAGATACACCACAGCTTGATTATGAACTATTATTCGATGAGACTGTGCTTTCCTTTATTGGGAAACCCTTAAAACCTGAAAAGGTTGCAAAGGGGATACTCAAGGCAGCGCGTAAGAAAAAACCTGAAATACTGGTCCCGTCTGGAATGGGAGTTTTCTGCCGCATCGGAATGGCTTTCCCCAGGTTATTCTTTTTTCTTTTACCGATTCTTGAGAAGATCGGAAGAAGCACTATAAAGAAAAGACGGGAAGAAAAAAGAAAAAAAGAGGAAAGTTAAAAATAATTTATAAGAGCTCTATATAAATTTCCAATCCTATATGGAATATAAAATGATAAAGACTGGATCCACAAAAACTATTAAAGCTGCTGCCATTATAGAATTGGCATTGGCAGTAGGAATTATATCATTCTGGATTGCCTTCTTTTCTACTGATTTAGTGAATATCAAGGATCCGCATTTAAGAGAGATTTATTTGGCTTTCGAATCAGCTTTTCCGATTCCTGATATATATCTGTCTATTCTATTGATTACTGGGGGAATCGGTTTGTTGAGAAAGAAGTCTTATGGCAATTTGTTTTCTCTTATGGGAGGAGCTTCGCTTATCTTTCTTGCTCTTCTGGATATCTCGTTTAATACTCAACAAGGGATCTATCTTATCGGAATTGGAGAAGCTGTGATGAATATCACTATAAATCTGCTGTGTTTTGGTGTTGGTGTTTTTCTTATCCTTACTGTTTGGAAAAATAGAATAAATTGAAGACCTTTTTCCTGTGTTTTTTCGATAACAAAAATTTGACCTTTTTTTTGCGGAAAGGGATGTTAGCTGGAAACAAATTCGAGTTTTTTTCATGACTTATGTCATTCATAGGAGGATTAATGGAATCAGGAAATATCCCTGTTATAAGCGTAAATGAAGATACGATTCCCCGTGCCTATGAGAAGGCAATAAGGGAAGTATGGGAGAAGGGTGCGAGCATCCGGACCGAGTATGATCGTCCAGGAGATCCGCCCAGCCGGGATGCGACAGTTGTGATAGTTGTCCGCAATCCTTTCGGTCAACCCAGGTATCACCGCTCATTTGCCGACGGCCTTGGTGGATTGGCTGAGTATGTTATGGAGGTAGTCCATGGTGCGCACGATTACTGGGTAAAGCCGTTGGAGGAAATTTTAAAGGGGATGGAAAGCAAAGACACCCGCTGGACTTATACCTACCACGGTCGCCTCTTTGAATACAGGATCGAGGATAAGGTTGTGAATCAAATAGATGCCATGATCGAAAAGCTTTCCAAGACCGGGTATACAAGGCGAGCCCAGGCTATCACCTGGAACCCAAAGCTCGACCCGCCTACTGATGATCCGCCCTGTTTACAGCGAATCTGGGGGCGGCTTTGTGATGATGGAGAGGGGGGATATATCTATATTATGAATACCCATTGGCGAAGCCGGGATCTGTTTAAGGCATGGTTTGAGAATGTCATTGCTCTGACAACGCTTATGAGAAAAATTGCTGAGGCTATCTCCGAGAGGATGTCAAAACGTGTCCGGTTAGGTCGGTACATGGATATTAGCGATTCTCTCCATATATACGGTTCCTATTTCCGGGAGATAGAAGGAGATCAGGAGAAAGGGATTAAGAGTTTCTTTGAGAAATTAGAGAGCCGCTCATTTGATGAGAGAACATGGAATTCGGATTTTATCAAACCGCACTTCATTAACGATGGATTGGGCAAGGGGCTAGGGCCGATGTTGGAAAGAGAGAAGGATATGCCGGAAAATGTAAGGAAGGCGATAGAAGAGGAGCTCCGTTTGATGGAGGGGGAGGATTATGTAGTATGAAAGAGGTAGGAAACCGCGACATCAAAATCTTTTTGTGAGGGAGGATAGAATGGAAATTTTCGATAAAATAGCAGATGAAGTACTAAAAGGCAATTCAGCTCCTGTAGAGGAATTAGTTAACGGGGCTCTTTCGCAAGATATATCAGCAGAAGAGATTCTGAACAAAGGTTTAATTGGAGGAATGAGTATAGTAAGCGAAAAATTTAAAAACAATGAAATTTTTATACCAGAAGTATTGGTTTCGGCAAGAGCAATGAATTCTGGGCTGGAGATTCTAAAGCCTCTTTTGGCTGAGGCAAATGTAAAATCCATAGGAAAAGTTGTTATCGGAACCGTAAAAGGCGATCTGCATGATATTGGCAAGAATATAGTAGCAATGATGTTACAGGGAGCAGGGTTTGATGTTGTTGATCTTGGGACAGGTGTTTCAAAAGAAAAGTTTTTAGAATTTGTTGAAAAAGAGCAAGCAGATATTTTGGGAATATCAACACTTTTAACTACCACTATGATATACATGAAAGAAGTAGTAGAGGAGCTAAAGAATGCGAATTTGGAACAGAATGTAAAGGTGATAATCGGAGGCGTTCCTGTTACGCAATCTTATGCTGTCCAAATAAATGCGGACGGATATGCTCCAGATGCCGCATCCGCCGTGGACCTTACAAAAAAACTGCTTAAATAAAAAAGGGGTCGCGTCTTAACATTTGACATTTATTCATAATCTTGAGGGGAATTTAATACGCAATCAAATAAAAAATATTTAAAGCTTTTTCTCCCTGGAGAAATGCATAAGGGAAAATGTCAAATGTTGAGACGCGACCCCTTTTAATTATTGACTGTAGAGATGGTCCTCATTATCATGGCAAAGGAAAGAACTCCTACAGGCGGCTTTAATTGTTAAAGGAGAGAGCTTTACAATGTTCAAGTTAAAAAAGAGATTACTCGAAAAATACGAAATTGATTCAATTTCTCAGGAGCGGGATGAATTTGAGCGGATTCAGGTGGCAACCTGCGCCCTTCTCCTTGAAGTGGCAAAGTCCGATTATGAGTTCAGCAGTATAGAGAAGACGACTATTGCGGCGATATTGAAAAAAGAGTTTCAAATATCGGCTGAGGCCATCGAGGAGTTGATGGAGATTGCCAAAATGCAGCGGGAGGAAAGCATCGATCTTTGGGAGTTTACCCATCTGATTAATGAGAATTATTCAAAAGAGGAGAAGATCAAAGTTGTCGAGGCTGCTTGGAAGGTTATATATGCTGATAAAAAGCTGGACAAGTACGAAGACCATCTGGTTCACAAATTTGCTAGATTGCTCCGGCTTAGGCACAGCGATCTGATCGAGGCTAAACTGAGAGTTCTGGATAAGATCAAGCCTTAACCCGACCCTTTTTTTTATTTTTTATTTGCTAGATTTTAAATTTTTTATGTGCTATAAACTTTTCAATATGAGATTGAAAGGAGGGGAGTAGAAAATGAAAATTGTTTGCATCCTAGGACTTCTTCTTATTTTAGTGTTTGTTGTTTCTAGTTGTGCCCCAGGTCCGAATGACCTTGAAAAAACTCCAAACAAAGAGGGGAAGATTGCTGGATTCTGGAAAGGATTGTGGCATGGTCTTATTGCACCTATAACATTTATTATCTCGATATTTACAAAAAGTGTGCGTTTCTATGAAGTTCATAACAGCGGATTCTGGTACAATTTTGGTTTTGTGCTTGGCGCGGGACTTTTCTTAAGCGGAGGCATCCTCGGCAAAGGGAGAAGAAAAAAGCGAAAACACAGTAGTTAGTAAATAGAAGGGGTTGCGTCTCAACATTTGACATTTTTTTAAACTTATTCTCGAAAGACAAAACTAAATCAATGAAAATGTCAAATGTTGAGACGCAACCCCATTTAACAGGATACATCATGCCGAGCAAAGATTCCTCAAAAGTAAAAAGAATAATCAAAGGGA
>DAOVDU010000119.1 GCA_030669305.1 Candidatus Aminicenantota bacterium | reverse complement strand
CGAAAGCTGCGACGGCTGCGGTAAGCTTTATCGCATCCCTCCTCTTCATTTTAGCCACTTGAGGCCTTTCAGTAATTTCTTTTTTGTTAGACATTATTACTCCTTCATGAAATTAAATATCAAAATAACAGGAAAGTTGTCAAGTGCTTATACTCGTTCAGTACGTTAGTGACACATTGTCTCTGTGATTTAATAACCATTGTTGATAATATTCATAGGGAGTTAAATAATCAAGTGATTGATGAGGTCTGATGTGATTATAAACATATTCCCATTCCTCCAACTGCTTATTGTGATCCTCTAATTTAAGCTCTATTTCTTCAACCTCATAAAATTCTTCCCTATGTGTTCGATTAGCTCTCTCTACATGACCATTCAGTTTCGGTGAATTGGGAGGAAGAAGAAAAAGAAGTATTCCTTTCTCTTGACAGGCTTTCTCAAAGTGTTTTTTAAACTCTGAACCCCCGTCTATCTGAATGGCTTTGATTTTAAAAGGAAATTTTCTCTCCAGATATTCCAGAAACAAAGAACCGGCAAAACTACTCTGTCTGCAATAAGCTCTGAGCCCATCACATCGGGATATGACATCTCTGGCACTGAATTGATAACGTACCAGATCAGGCAGAAGCTTCACCCTCAGGGTGTCTACCTCTACTAAATCACCAGGAGCTTCAACTCTATAATCCTTAGGAATACGGGTGGCATATCTTGGCTTCCTCTTTCTCTTCCGGGCAAGTTTGGCTATTCTAGTATTAATAGGCTCTCGAAGAACTCCTCTCGCCTTCAGCCGATTGATTACTCTCCCTACAGTCGATGAAGAGATCTCTATGCCTTCTCTGTGAAGAAGCACTGCCAGCTTATCCCTTCCCCAACGCGGATATTGCTCTCTTAACTCTTTAATCCTCCCTACAACATGGGAAGATATCTGAGACCTCCTTACCCGATGAGGCCTGCATGAGAGCCCCTCCAATGTCGTTAAATCATATTTGTCAAAACGTCTCTTCCATCGATAGAAAGTTTGGGCAGAGATGCCAAAATAGCGACAGGTAAGTCTTGCATTGCCGTATTTACGGTAATGATCAAACCATCGTAATCGCTTCTTCGCATCCCTTGATATCTTACTTTGTCTCGAAAGTGAGGTTATAAAATTAGACCCAGGAATAATTGATCCGTATCTACTCATAGTAACTCCTATTCTACCACGCATCGTACCTCCAATGTGTCACTAATGTATCTGAACGAGTACACATTACCCCATGAAGCTGATTGGTTTAATATTTACCGGTACTTCCAAAGCCTCTCTCGCCGCGGAAAGTCTCATCAAGCTCCTCTGTCTCGATGACTTCCACCTCAGCAACCGGCTGGATCAGGAGTTGAGCAATTTTCATTCCTTTCTCAACCGTAAAAGATTTCTCTCCTAGATTCATCATTACAACTTTAACCTCACCTCGATAACCTGAATCAATCACTCCTGCCAGCTTATGAACACTTTTTAACGAAACTCCACTCTTATCCCAGATCAGTCCCACATACCCTTCAGGAATAGCAATTTTGATCCCTGTAGAAACAGATACAGCTGAATTTTTCCTTAAGACGGTATTCATCGAGGAGAATAGATCCAATCCTGCATCTCCCTTGTGCCCATAAAAAGGAAGCTTTGAATCCTTGTTAATTCTTTTGACTTTAAGTTTCATTCTTCAGATTCCCTCGATTTTAACCTCTGAAAAAAATGGCTCTGCAATTCTCGCAAACTCCTTAATATCTTTCTCCCCATAGGGTTTTCTATGTTGAAATTCATTATCTATAGTATTCCTCGGCTGGAACTGCTGAATCTGGTAGATTCCCGGACATGTTAGCATCTTGCTAATTCTTTCTATATCACCTTTGGTAATCATGCCAGGAACAACAGTTGTACGGAAAATAAAATCCAGGCCTGAGCTCTTAATAATGTCAATGCTCTTTTGGATATCTTCTTTATTTACACTTGACTTAGTTATTTCCCTGTACTTTTCTAAAGGAGCTTTAACATCCATAGCTATATAATCAACAAGTTTCTTCCGGATTAAATCTTTAAGCCTTAAAGGAAAAGAACCATTTGTGTCGACTTTCACTAAAAAATGCCTCTCCTTAATTAGACGAAGAAAATCCTCTAAACCATCATGAATCAGGGGTTCCCCACCGGTAATACATATCCCATCAAGCCAGTTTTTTCTTGAATTAATATAACTAAGAAAATAATCCATCGGGATAGTTGGGAGCGTTTCCGGCCTTAAAACAAGGTCCGCATTATGACAAAAAGGGCATCTGAAATTGCAACCTCCCAGAAACACAGTAGAAGAAATAAAGCCTGGAAAGTCTTTAGGGGCAAATTTTTCTAAGCCTTTGATTTCAACCACTTCTCAAACTCCTCCCTGTTATTCAGCACTGCTACAACTTCTTCTCCATCCTGAAGTACCAATGTGGGAATAATGATCGCTCCTTTAATATCTCGCTTAATCACTTTAATAAATTCTCTGATTTTCAACTTACTCTCTTTCAATATCAAGTTATATTCCTCACCATCAATATCGGTTTCTTCCAAGCACTGTTTGAGCCTTTCACACTCAGCACAATTTGGATAGGAAAAAAGTATATATTTCATTGTTATAGAATGTTAATTTATAACTTCGTAAGGCGTTCGTTCTTTGAATTCCTGCTGCTTTCCATCGTTCCATGTTGAGACTGGCCTCAAATAACCAACTATCCTTGAATAAACTTCAGTTTTTTTGCCGCAGTCAGGACATTCATAAACTTCCCCCCTGATATATCCGTGGTTTGGACAAACGCTAAAAGTAGGAGTGATGCTGAAATATGGCACTTCTGTTTCAGAAATTTTCTTAACTAGCTTCTTACATGTTTCTTTGTCGATAGATTCAGGAAGGAAAGCATGAAATATAGTTCCTCCCGTATACATGGGCTGGATATGTTTTTGATGTTCCAGGGCATCAAAAATATCACGTGTAGCATCAACATTGAGCTGAGTGGAATTTGTGAGATATGGATATTTATCTGTTCCCGATGTTATAATCTGATTATATTTCTGCTTGTCCAGCCTTGCCAGCCGGTATGAAGTCGATTCTGCCGGGGTTGCTTCCAGATTATAAAGATTCCCTGTCTCTTCTTGAAATTGCCTGATTGTCTCTTTCATAAATTTCAGGACTTTAACTGTGAATTCCTTCCCTTCCGGAGTACCGATTCCCTTACCAAGAAAATTCATACAGGTTTCATGCATCCCCAGCAGTCCAATCGTAGAAAAATGATTATCGAAATGGCCGAGGTATTCCAGCGTGTAAGGCATAAACCCCTTGCTCATCATGTTGTTAACAACTTTCCGCTTGGCTTCGAGAGCTTCCTTTGCTAAAACCATTACATCTTTCAACAGAGAAAAAAACTCTATTTCATTTCCAGCTTCGTATCCAATTCTATTCAGGTTTACAGTTACAACCCCGATAGAACCCGTAGAATCTCCAGGACCCCACATGCTCCCAGGTCTTCTAATAAGCTCCCTCTGGTCAAGATTTAATCGGCAGCACATTGCACGTATATCGCCGGGGTCAAGATTTGTCCCGATGTAATTTTGAAAATATGGGATTCCATACTTAGCGGTTACATTAAAAAGCAAATCGGCATTTGAAGAATCCCAATCAAAGTCCCTGGTCAGATTATAAGTAGGAATCGGAAATGTAAAAACA
>DAOVDU010000029.1 GCA_030669305.1 Candidatus Aminicenantota bacterium | reverse complement strand
AGAATAAGAAAATAGTTAATGGTTAATGGTAAATGGATAATCCATACCCCCTAATCCATAATCCATCTTTAAACCTTAAACCCGTTTCGGCTTACGGCTTACAAAGATTGTGATCCGGATTTTTGTAGGGTTTTACGGTTACTTTGATGGTTTTTCTTCTAGACTCTTTATTTTCTTATTTACATCTCTATATCCAGCATTCCATTCTTTAACTTCTTTATACACTTTTAACGCTTTTTTTCTCTCATTCATCTCTTCATAAATAGAAGCCAGTTCGTACTTTAAAGCAAAGAACTGGATTGACTCTTTCTCTGAAAGTTTCTGAGCCTTTTCAATCCATTTCAAGGCTTCTTGAAAATCCCCCTTACGCCTGTAGCAAAGACTTATACTACTGTAACATTCTACCTCAAGCTTCTCATCCTGGGAGGCCAGTTTAAATTCCTCGATGGCCTCATCTGTCAATTCCTGTTCCATGAAAGCAACACCAAGATTATAGCGGCTCTCATGATCCGCTTTATCGACTTTTTCTTCTACGGTCTTTCTAAACTCTGAGACAATATCAGTCAGCTCTTTCTCAATACTTGCGGTATCCCCATTAAGCTGCTGATGAAAAATGACCTTTATAGCCTCCAGTTCCTCATCTATCTTCTCTGTAAGATCAAAATATTTTCTCACGCTTACCTCTCGATAAACAAGAGGAATAATATCTGTTTCAGCAAAAACATCAGCAGCAGTGAGCTTCTCCTCCATCTGTTCTTCCCGCGATCGGCGAGATAAACCTCTACTTGCTGCCTCTGACATCTCTCCAAATAATTCAGTCTCTTTCTCAGAAACTTTCTCGACTCGCTTAATAATTTCTTCTTCCTTTACTCTTGATGAGATGCTTTTGAGTTTGTCAATTTTCTGACCTATTTTTAGATTCTCAGGAAATTTTAATCTTAAATTCTCCAGAATTCTCTTAGCATTTCTAATTAATCCTTGCTCAATATACAAATCAGCTTTGGCCAAATTCGCTTCTATTACTTTGTTCTTCTCATCAACAATAACCAGAGATTGATCCTCCCCTGCTGCTTCATCTGAAACTCCTAGTTCATTTCTCAACTCCTGGTACTGAATATGATATTCTTCAACCTCAGGACAGATGTTTAAAAGTTCTCCTAAAATAGAAAACGATTTCTCCTTTAGATTTTTCTTCTTGTATTCTTCTAAAATTACCTTATAAACAATTTCAAGGTTCTTTTTCTGGCCTTTAATTTCATAAATGGAGGCCAATTTCTCCAGTGTACTTAGATGGTCTCTCCTAGCAGCCAGAATAAGACCAAGGAGACCAATGGCCTTCTCTTCTTTTTGTTTTCGAATTAATGTGTCAACCAGAGGTTCATAAAGCTCAAAAACCTGGTTAAAGTTCCCCTTTTTAATATAAATTCTTCCCAATTTAACTCTTGCTTCCACTTCTTTGGGCCGGATGGAGATTATCCTGGAGAAAATTTCTTCTGCTTCTTTGAAGCCTTTATCTTCAAAATAAAGGTTGCCTAGAAGATAGAGAGCTTTTATATTATCCTTGTCTTTTTGGAGTATTTCACTCACTAAATCTAAGGCCTCTTTCTTTTTGTTTTTTCTTTTGAGTAGGTCGATAAGATTTGCTAGAGTCCTTGAATGATCTCCTTTTAGCGCTTTGGCCTTATTAAGGATATCCTCTGCTTCCTTAAGTTCTTTAGTATGCATCTTAAATTCAGCTACTTCATTGAGCTCTTCCACCGCCTGGTCAATAAGCTTTTCCTTCGTATAAAGTTCTGCCAAAGATAACCTTGACTCAATATCACTGCTGTCTAATTTAAGCAGTTTCTCGTACGTAGAGATAGCTTTTTCCGATTTGTTGTTCTTCTTCAAATTTTGTGCTAGTTTACGATATTCTGTCTTTGCTTCAGAAATAAATCCTCGATCGCAGTAGAAATCGGCCAATTTTCTCGCCGAATCATAATCGTCAGGATCAAGTCTCGTAATTCTTTTATAAATTGCGATCGATTTAGAATATAACCCCTTTTCTCCATAATAAATGGCAATTTTTTTTAACTCTTCAACAGCTTTATTTTTTTTGCCCGATTTTAAATACAGATCACCGATGATATTTCTGATAGAAATATCCTGCTCATCGCCGGTTAACAGTTTTATGTATTCGTCTATAGCCTCCTGAAATTTTTCCTTTTTTACGTATTTTTCCGCAAGCGCTTCGATCCTGGCTCTTTCATCTTTAGAAATCATATTTCCTTCTCATTCGCAAGATTAAATGTAAGCCTATGAAAGGCAGTAGGCCCTATATTTTTCAAAGCCTTAAAATGCTCTCTTGTCCCATATCCTTTGTTTTTTGAAATGGCATAGCCTTCATATATTGTATCCATATGAGTCATCATTTTATCCCTGAGAACCTTTGCGATGATTGAAGCTGCAGCAATCGAAATGCTTTTTCTATCCCCATGAGGCAATCCTATTTGTAGATAATTTACATCATTTAGGCTACAGCCGTCAACTAAAAGAAAATCTGGTGCCTTAGTCAAATTCTGAACAGCTCTTCTCATAGCTTCTAAGGAAGCCCAAAATATATTTTCTTTATCAATCTCAATATTTGTCGTCAAGCCGATCCCTATAGAACTGGCATGGGTTAAGATTAACTTAGCCAACCTTTCTCTTTTTTGGGGAGAGATGAGTTTGGAATCATTAATTTCCTCAATCCACTCTTTTTTTTTCCCCCTTATAAGCTTACTTGGAAAAATTACTGCACTAGCAACAACAGGCCCCAAGAGAGCTCCCCTTCCAGCTTCATCTACCCCTGCAACAGCCTTAAATCCTTTCCCAATCATTTCCTTTTCTATCTTAAAATCTGGCACCTTCCTCGCCTCGCTGAATCCAGAGTTGAGCAGATCTGAAAAACAGTATCACTACAACGTAAAACTACTATGTTTAGTCGAACTTTTTCCTAAAAAAAATTAATAAATATTTATCTTGCTATCTTGCCTCTTTAAGCTTGGCTGCTTTGCCCTTTAGTTTTCTAAGATAGTACAATTTTGCCCTTCTTACTTTTCCTGTTCTTACAACTTCTATTTTTTTAATCATTCTGGAATGAAGAGGAAAAATTCTCTCTACTCCAATGCCAAAAGAAATTTTCCTGACTGTGAAAGTAGCACCTGGACCAGAACTTCTTTTGACAATCACATCTCCTTTGAAAACCTGAATCCTCTCCTTGTCCCCTTCTCTTATAATAACATGAACCTTGACCGTATTTCCCACCTTAAACGAATCTAAATCTTTTTTTATCTGTTTTTCTTCAACTAAATCTATCAAGCTCATTATTCATTCCTTTCTTTTCTGTTTTTAGTTCCTCAAGAATCTTCTTATCCTCCAGAGATAATTCTCTGTTATTCAAAAGATCAGGTCTCAAAAGCCATGTCTTTTCCAAAGATTTTTTTCTTCGCCAGAATTCAATCTTTTTATGGTCTCCAGAGGAAAGAACTTCGGGAACTTTCAAGCCTCTGAAATCACGAGGCCGTGTGTATTGAGGAAAATCAAACAAATCCTCAAAGAATGTATCCTGTTCAACAGATTCCCTCTTTCCCACAACTTTGGGAACAAATCTAGATACAGCATCAACAATAACAACAGCCGCAGGCTCTCCTCCTGTGAGAATATAATCTCCAATCGAAATCTCGTCAGTGGCTAAGTACTGAATCACTCTCTCATCAACTCCTTCATAACGACCGCAGATAAGAATGATTTGAGGAAGCTGAGCTAACTTCTCTGCTAGACGAAAGTCAAACTTCCTTCCCTGAGGAGAAAGTAGATATATGGGTGTTTCCTCCTCACGTTTTATCTTCTTAACTGCAGCAAAGATCGGCTCAGGTTTAAGCACCATTCCCTGACCACCGCCAAAGGGACGATCATCCACCTGCTTGTGCTTGTCAAGGGCAAAATCTCTTAGATTATGAACTTTTACCTCTACAAACCCCTTTTCCAGCGCCTTGTTTATTACACCTCCAGAAAAAACACTCCGGAATATGTCAGGGAATATAGTAATTATATCAAATCTCATTCAAATCTAAAAGCCCCTCTGGAGGGTCGATAATGACCTCCCTTTTTTTTATGTTTACCTCAAGGCAAATGGACTTGCTAAAGGGAATGAGTATTTCCCTGCTGCCCTTTTCTACGACTAAAAGATCGTTCTCTTTAATACACAATAAATCCCTAACAATGCCAATTTTTTCGCCGCTTTTTGCAACAACAGAACAACCACAGATCTGGTAGAAATAGAAATTACCTCTCTCTACAGGCAAAAGATCCTCTTCTGGAAGCAGAATCTCTTGTCCTACAAGCTCTCGCGCCTGGTTTATAGTGTGGAATCCCTCGAGTTTTAAAATGTAAAAATTTTTATAGGGGCGAATAGATTCAACCTGAAACTCTTCCAGGACCTCTTTTTTTCTACAAAATATCCTTAAAAAAAAAAGGCGTCTGCGTCTGAGAAAGGGTAAAGTAGAGCTTCAGCCTTAGTTCGCCTCTCTTTCCTTGGATCCTTACAAGTTTTCCTATACTGACCAAATTATCCTTTTTCGATTATCTCGAGATTAAATCTCCTTTTTAGCTTCATTCCTGCAGCACCAAGAATAACTCTGATGGCCCGAGCGGTTCTTCCTTGTTTGCCAATGACCTTACCTAAATCGTCCGGTGCAACCTTTAGTTCTAAAATCGTGGTCTGTTCCCCTTCTAACTGGGAAACATGTACTTTATCCGGACTGTCAACTAATGCTTTGGCAATCAATTCTACGAGTTCTTTCACTGTAACCTCCTTTAAGCTTTGTTAATTAGAAAGTTTATCTGACCTAGAAACTTTATATAAAAGAGATTGAACCGTTTTAGAAGCTTGAGCTCCTCTCTCTTGCCAATAATTTGCTCTCTCTATATCCACTTTTATTTCTGGGGGATTCTTTAAAGGGTCATAATATCCTATGATTTCCTTTGCTTTGCTTTCTCTTGGTTTTTTTGAATCGATCACAACTATTCGATAAAAAGGCCTCTTCTTTGCTCCTAACCTCATCAGGCGAATTGACATCATTTTCTGTCTTCTCTTTTTGTATTTAAATGATTAGTGATAATATATAAATTTTCATCAGAAGTCAACTGTTTTTAATGAGATACTGGGAGGGAAGAGAGAAGCTTTTGAAAGTGAGATTTCTTCATCATTTTTTTCATTTCAAAAAACTGCTTCAATAACTGGTTTACTTCGGAAACCGGCCTCCCGCTTCCTCTTCCAATTCTCGCCCGACGGCTTCCGTTGATGATCTTTGGATTTTCCCTTTCCCTGACAGTCATAGAGTTGATGATTGCTTCAAAATAAAGAATTTTTCTATCATCAATATTCATCTTAGAAACATTCTTGAAAACCCCACCTGTTGGCAATAAGTTCAAAAATTGGGACAAAGACCCCATTTTTTTTAACTGAGTCAATTGCTTTTGGAAATCTTCGAGTGTAAACTCCTGCTTTCGAAGTCTTTGAGCAAGTTCTTCGGCCTCTTTTAGATCAGTCTCCTTCTCTGCTTTCTCAATCAAGCTTATCACATCTCCCATGCCGAGGATTCGAGAGGCCATGCGGTCCGGATGAAACACTTCGAATTTATCGAATTTTTCCCCAACCCCAACGAATTTTATGGGCTTCCCTGTGACTGAAACAATGGATAGAGCTGCCCCGCCACGTGCATCCCCATCCAGCTTGGTCAATATTATGGAAGTCAACCCGATCCTTTCCTCAAACAACTGCGCACTCTTCACTGCATCTTGACCGGTCATGGAGTCTCCGATATAGATGACTTCTGTCGGGTTAAGAATATCTCTTAGCATTCGCAGTTCTTCCATCAGCTCTTCGTCTATATGGAGTCTTCCTGCAGTATCAAGGACGAGAGGGTCATACCCTTTGTTCTTTGCATGCTTGACAATATCTTTTAAGACTTCATGAGGAGAAGCCATCTGTTCCTTTGATAATTCATAGAAGGGAAGGTTGAGCATTTGGCTAATCATCTTTAACTGTTCTTGGGCAGCCGGTCTTTTCAGGTCAAAAGATACAAGAAGCGGATTCTTTTGTAGATTTTTGACCCACTTCGCTAGCTTACCACAGGTCGTCGTTTTTCCTGAACCTTGAAGTCCCACCAGCATGAAAATAGAGGGTGGAGAGCTTGAAAAATTCAGCTTTTTTTCTTCCTGGCCTAGAATACCTGTAATCTCATCTCTAACAATCTTTATGACTTGTTGAGATGGCGTAAGACTGAGCATGACCTTCTCATCCAAAGCTTTCTCTTTAATCTTTGCCTCAAAATCTTTCACAACGCGGTAATTGACATCCGCCTCAAGGAAGGCCATGCGCAACATCCTAAGCACCTCGTCCAAGTTATCCTCTGTAATTTTCCCTTCGCCACGAAGGAATTTCATAACTCTTTGGAGTCTGTCTGACAATTGATCAAGCATTTTGTCTCTCTAATTCATTGATATTTCATATGTTAAGCGAAACATTAACATGAAGTCAAATTAATCCAGTTAATCGGTTAGCCTGTTAATCAGTTAGTCAGATAATCTGTTAGTCAGTTAATCTGTTAACCTTTCCAAATTAGATTTTCTTACTAACCGACTAACAGGTGGACTTGACATTTTTCCGTATTACAATTAAGGTATTACTAATTTTTCCTGTTCTGTTAGAGGTGAAAACAATGGAATCTAAGATAGATTATAAAGAAATAATCAAACTCATAGACATCCTTGAAGAGAGAAATCTCTCGCAATTTGAACTGGAAGTCGAGGGGCTCAAAATAAAGATCAGTCGAAATCAACCCCAAGTATCTTCTCCAGAAGTTCCACCTATACTCCCAACCTCCTCTGAATCCGAAGAAAAATCAAATCCTCTCTCTCTAGAACCCAGCCGGGAGGATAATAAAAATAATCTTCACTGTATTAGCTCTCCTATGGTCGGGACCTTTTACAGCGCCCCAGATCCCTCTTCCGCTCCCTTTGTCGAAATCGGAGATAAAGTCGAGAAAAACCAAACTCTTTGCATTATCGAAGCCATGAAGCTGATGAATGAAATCGAATCTGACATAGACGGCATTCTAGAAAAAATCTATGTCCAGAATGGAAAGCCAGTCGAATACGGGAAAAAGCTATTCGCTATCAGACCACTTGATTAATCTCCCATGTTCTCAAAAATTCTAATAGCCAATCGCGGTGAAATCGCCATGCGAATAATCCGCTCGGCAAAAGAACTGGGCTTAAAAACCGTAGCCATCTATTCTGAGCCTGACAGAAAATCCCTCCATGCCATGCTTGCCGATGAGAAAATCTGTATAGGACCTGCAAAAGCTTCTGAAAGCTACCTCAACATACCTAATCTTCTGAGTGCGGCAGAGATAACAAAGGCTGACGCCATTCATCCCGGCTATGGATTCCTTGCCGAAAACCCTCGTTTTCCGGAAATCTGCGAGAGCTCTGGGATAACCTTTATCGGCCCTCCTGCATCTATCATGAGGCTCCTGGGAGACAAAAACAGAGCCCGTCAAGAGATGAAAAAAGCTAAATTGCCAATCATCCCAGGTAGCAATAAAGTCATTGCTGACATATACGAGATGAAAAAAACCGCTCAAAAAATTGGCTATCCTGTTATCCTTAAGGCCGCGTCTGGTGGTGGAGGCAAGGGCATGAGGATTGTTCGTTCAGGTACCCGAATGGAAGAGCAATTCTCCATCGCCCAGAGTGAGGCTAAAGCCTCGTTCGGGGACTCTTCGATCTATCTAGAAAAGTATATCCAGGGAGCACGGCATATCGAGATCCAAGTTATCCGCGGCAAAAGCGGAGCTGTTCTTGCCTTTGGCGAAAGAGAATGCTCAATCCAAAGAAAACACCAGAAATTAATAGAGGAAACACCTTCTCCCTTCATCGATGAAAAATTCCGGAGGAAAATCATCAAATCTGTCGAGGATGCCGCCCATTTTATAGGCTACCAGAGCTTGGGAACATTTGAATTCTTGGTTGATGCACGGAAGAAATTTTATTTCATGGAAGCCAACACTCGTGTCCAGGTCGAACACCCGATCACAGAAATGGTCTATGGTATTGACCTTATCAAAGAGCAGATCAAAATAGCCGCCGGTGAAAAGCTCTCCCTTTCTCATGATTTAAGATTGAACGGCCATAGCATAGAATGCCGCATTAATGCTGAAGATTCGAAAACCTTCATTCCTTCTCCAGGAAAGATTGACTTTCTGGTTCTTCCAGGCGGGCAAGGAATCCGAGTGGATTCTGCTGCCTACTGTGGCTGGAATATCCCACCAGACTATGACTCGCTCGTGGCTAAAATCATAGCAACGGCTCCCACCCGTATAGAAACAATCAAAAAAATACGGACTGCCTTAGAGATGACAACCATTGTGGGCATAAAAACAAACATTCCTCTTCACTTGAATCTTCTCTCCAATTCAGACTTCATCAAAGGGAACTACGACATCCAGTTTATGGAAAAATTCCTTTCTAAAAAAACTAAACATTAATTAAAATATTTGGTTCTTCTCCCAATTAGTTGATGCAAAGGGTTCGAGGATTCAAGGGTTTTTTTTGTAGCGATTTAGTAAGTGCTTTGAGCATCCTCTCAACCTCTCCTATTCCCTCCTGTGCAAACTTTTAATTCTTTGTAATTCTTAAGCATTTCACTCGAATCCCTGACCCCTTGACCCCTTGAATCCTTATGATCCTACCAACTTTTTTGGAGATGATCCTATTTTTATAACTTGATAATTAAGTAAATAATTGAAACTGTTGACTAGACATAATAAACTTTTTTGAAAGGACGGAATAGACCGAACAGACTGGTTGATTGACATTTTATGAGGTCACGATTATCATTATTCCTACCATGAACCAGAAGCTAAGAGTAATATATGTTTCAGCCGAGGTTGCTCCTTATGCAAAGTCAGGCGAGCTAGCTGACGTCGCGTGTTCTTTACCCAAGTATCTCTCATATCTCGGGATGGAAGTATCCATATTCATGCCCAAGTACAGAAACCCGGAGATTGAGTCATTGCCCAAAGAGATGCTTGTGTCTAATCTCCTTGTACCCCTTGGAGAGAAAAAGGTTAAAGCCCGTGTATTCAAGAGCGAGCACGGAAAATATGATATTTATTTAATCGATAATCCAAAGTATTTCTGGAGAGAAAACATTTACGGGACGGGCAAAGGAGAATATTTGGATAATGATGAAAGGTTCATTTTCTTCAGCCGGGCTATCCTGGAGTTTTTAGTAAAGACAAAATTGCATACAGACATTATTCACTGCAACAGCTGGCATACGGCTCTCATACCTGTCTTTTTAAAGACTCATTACTCTCACAAAAGTCAGTTTAAGAAAGTTTCTACAGTACTTACTCTTCATAACGTAGCCTATCAGGGGGAATTTCCTCCTGAAACTCTTGTTTTAACGGGGTTGAGCTGGGATTATTTTTGTCCAGAGCAATTGTCATTAGGCGGCAAGTTCAATTTTCTTAAGGCTGGGGTGATATTTTCAGATGTGCTCAACACGGTCAGTTCATCTTATAAAAGAGAAATTCTAACTGAAAAATATGGCTTTGGTTTGGAAAAGATATTGAAAAGCAGAAAAGATGTTTTTTTCAGTATCCGTAATGGCGTTGACTATGAAATTTGGAACCCAGAAACAGATTCATTCATTGCGGCTAATTATTCTCCTCCCGATCTTAAAGGCAAGAAAAAATGCAAGCGCGATTTGATCAAGGAATTCGGCCTTTCCCTTAATGTGAAAACTCCGATTGTGGGCATTGTTTCCTATATGACTTCACATAAGGGCTTTGATATTTTGTTAGAAGCTATGGATGAGTTGATGGAAATGGATTTGGGCTTTGTTATGCTAGGTCAAGGCGATGAAAAATATGAAAATAGTTTTTCCAACTTCCAGAGGCGATTTTCCAGAAAAATGGCAGTTAAGTTTAATATGAACCCTGCTTTAGCTCATAAGATTGCAGCAGGAGCGGATATTTTTCTTATCCCTTCCCTGTATGAGCCATGCGGGTTAAATCAGCTTTACAGCTTTAGATATGCAACAGTGCCTGTTGTCAGAGCAACTGGAGGTTTAGAAGAAACCGTAACACCTTTTAATACAAGGACCTTAAAAGGAAACGGCTTTGTTTTCAAAGAATATTCATCTAAGGCTATGGTTAAAGCTTTAAAAAAAGTGTTGGTATATTACAAAAAGCCTCAAATCTGGCAGAAGATATTAATGGCGGGGTTTCAGGAAAATTTTTCTTGGGAAAATGCAGCCAAGAGATATGCTAGACTCTACCATAATGCTTTGAAAATAAAGAGAGGAGGTTAAGTTGTCTGAAGATATCGTGAATGTTTCGGATACGACTTTTGAAGAGGAAGTGATGAAATCAGAACTCCCGATCCTATTAGATTTTTGGGCAGAGTGGTGTGCTCCTTGTCATATGGTTGTCCCTACATTAGAGTATTTAGCTCAGAACTTTAAAGGAAGAATAAAGGTTGCTAGGTTGAATGTCGATGAAAACATGAAGGTTTCCTCTAAGTATGGCATAATGGGCATTCCTACTCTTCTCTTTTTTAAAGGAGGGGAAATAAAAGAAACCATTGTTGGTGCTCTTCCTCAAGATAAGATTGTTGAAATTATATCAAAGCACCTATGAGTCAAACTTACGATGTCATAATTTTAGGTGCAGGGCCGGCTGGGATGGCAGCTGCCATCTACACAGGTCGTGCCAGGCTGAATACTCTTGTTCTTGAAAAGGGGTTGCCAGGAGGACAAATTCTCCTCACGGATTGGGTCGAAAATTACCCCGGTTTCCCTGATGGGGTGGTGCCCTTTCAGTTGATGGATAATTTCAGAAAGCAAGCTGCAAAGTTCGGTGCAAAAATAGAAACCGACAAAGTCAAGGACGTTCGTAGAAAGGACAGCCTTTGGCTTGTTCTTGGAAACAGAGGGAGGTATCAAGCAAGAGCAGTTATCATTGCAACAGGCTCTGACTACCGCAAGCTGGGACTGGAAGGTGAAGCGAGATTAACTGGAAGAGGAGTCTCATATTGTGCCACATGTGACGGCGCTTTTTTCAAAGATAAGGTTATAGGTGTTATCGGCGGCGGGGATAATGCCCTAACAGAAGCATTATTCCTTACGAGATTTTGCCGTTTGGTTAAGGTCATTCATCGTCATAATCAATTCCGTGCGGAAAAAATTCTTCAGGAGAGAATTTTCGAAAACTCCAAGATTGAAGTCCTGTGGGATTCTGTGATCGAGATAATTTCAGGGAAGGATAGACTCGAATCCATAACAATAATGAATGTTAAAGATAAGTCCTTTTCAGAAATTAGACTCGACGGGCTTTTTATATCCATAGGGATGGATCCAAATACAGGCTTTGTTAAGGGGCTCATTGATTTAAATAAATTGGGGCAGGTCAAGGTTAATAAGACCATGGCTACATCCGAGCCGGGAATCTTTGCTGCCGGGGATGTTACTGATGCCTGTCCGGAACAGATGGCGACAGCTGTTGGGACGGGAGTGGCAGCAGCTATAGCTGTTGACGAGTATCTGAGTCGCTGATCAGTTAATCAGTTAATCGGTTAGACAGTTAGTCGGTTAATCTGTTAATTATTTTAAAAACTGTCTAACTGACTAACCGATTAACTGATTAACTGTCTAACCGACTAACTGTCTAACTGACTAACCGACTAACCTTTCTTTTCTATTTCTTCAATTCTTTTCTTCAATTTTCTGATTTCTCGTAAAAGGTCATAAAGGTGGGGTATTGATGCCCAGGCTTTTCGCCAATCTTTGATATCCAGATGAGGAATTCCGGCTACGATAGAATTGGCAGGAATGTCTTTTGTGACTCCTGATTTTGCTGCAATGATGACATTTTCTCCGATTTTTACATGGTCTGCGACTCCAACCTGACCGGCAGTTATGACATTTTTTTCCAATTTAGAGCTTCCTGCAATTCCAGTCTGTCCAGCAATGATACAGTTCGGGCCTATTTCAACGTTATGAGCGATTTGAACAAGGTTGTCAATTTTTGTGCCTTTTCTAATAATGGTTTCTCCTAATGAAGCACGGTCTATGGCTGTGTTTGCACCAACTTCTACATCGTCCTCGATAATGACTCTTCCCTTCTGAGGGATTTTGATGTGAGAACCATCTTCAGCCTGGATGTAGCCGAAGCCATCAGAACCGATGACAGCACTGTTGTGGATTATGACACGGTTTCCAACCAGGACTTCTTCTCGGATAGTGACATGAGAATGGATGATTGAATGACTGCCAATCTTTGCCTGAGGGAAGATGGTTGCCAAGGGAAAGATGACTGTTCTTTCTCCAATTTCTACTTCATCTCCGATGATTGCGAATGCTCCGATAGAAACTTCTTTTCTTATTTTAGCCGAGGGCGAAACCAGAGCTTGTGGGTGGATTCCTGGTTCAGGAAGGTAAGGCTTGAAAAAAAAGTCGACAGCCTTGATAAACATGAGATGGGGATTCCCTGATTTAATGACAGGGATTCTGTCGAACTTTTCATCGGAAGGAATGATTGCAGCTGATGCTTTAGTCTCATCTAATAGACTTCGGTATTTATGATGAGCGAGGAAAACCAGATCTCCTTTTTTAGCTTTATCGAGACTCGAGACCCCCCAGATTTTTGTACTTCCTTCCCCTTCAAAAGGGCAGTTCAGGAGGCTGGCCAACTCTGACAGAGTTATAGAAGGAGAATTGTTCTTAAGCGGTTTTTTCATTGATACGTTCGTTTAGGACTGCGGCTAACTCTGCTCCCCAGAGGAGAATTATGAGGGAGAAAGAGATCCAGAGGAGAAAGAAAATAATCGAAGTTAAAGTGCCTTGCAATAGTCTGGAAAGGACAATTCCAATAGCTGAAACGTGAGCCACATAAAAGACAAAAATACGTTTAAAGACCTCCCAGAGAAGAGCACTTATTGCTGCAGCTATGACGGCGGCTTTTGTGTGGACCTTAATTTCAGGAATAAATTTATAGAGAGAGAAGAAAACCAGGAAGGTCAATGTAAAAGGGATAAAGTACTGGAGGAAAAAATTATCAGCAAGAGAGACGATCTTAGGATTAATGTGATCAGCTACGATGGCACTTTCTTTTATTGTCCGATGCAAAGCTGTCCATATGGCTGTTATCGAGAGTGAAATCAGCATGATGATTCCGATGACGAACATGATGAGGTATTCCATAAGGCGGTTATAAAAAAAAGATTTTTGATAGTTTGCCTTGAAGATGAAATTGATGGAGTAGATCAGCTTAGAGAAAAGAATACTTGCTGCTATAAAAGAGCCTGCTAACCCGAACCAGCCCAAATTGGTTATGTTTTGAGAGAGGTGCTGGATTCTTTCGAAAAAATAAGGGTCAAGTTGAGCAAAAAATTCTTCGGAGAAAATATTGAGGCTCCGGAATGCTATTTCAGAGGTTGCAAAAATTTTTGTGGTGATGAAGGCAAAAAGAGCCACTACTGGAACCGAGCATAAAAGGGCAAAGTAGGAAATGGTTATTGCGAAGTTCCCGCATTTGTCCGTGTTAAACCTTTTTAAAGTCGTTTTGGTGATTTCGAAGACAGGAAACTTCATCGATTTTGTTTGGTTAAACCCTGCACTTTACTTATAAGGATCCTCTCCATTTTACCATAAAGACAATAAAGGTGATAAGAAGAGCATAGATGACCAGAGTTTCGATCAACACCAATCCAAAGATGACAATGAAGCGAATAGTTGGAGCGCCTCCAGGATTTCGAGAAATGCTTTCACAAGCACTGCTGATTGCCTTGGCCTGGCAAAAAGCTCCGACAGCAGTGGCAATGGTGATGATAGCTCCCCCGATGATAATGGAATACTTAAAGAAGAGTCTCCGACTATCATTAGGAGTGATTTCTTGAGCTAAAAGTGGAGCACTCAATAAAATGATAAAGAAAAATAAAAGGCTAAGAGACTTGAGATTCTTTGTCATTATATTCTCCTTTCAAAGATTAATGTTCTTCCTCATGGGCCACAGCTCCTGCAATATAGATACAGGACAATAAAACAAAAACAAAGGCTTGAATAACAGCAGTGAAAATAGCCACTGCCATGAATGGGAGGGGCAGAAAGAACGGTATGATGGAAACCGTGATCACTATAAGCAGTTCTTCAGCAAATATATTTCCAAAGAGTCTGATGGAAAGCGAGACTGGTCGAGAGAAATGGCTGATGATTTCAATAGGCACCATAAGAGGGGCTATAAGAGGAATTGGCCCCATGAAATGTTTGAGATATTTAAATACTCCCTGGGATTTAATGCCTTGCCAGTGGTAGTAAGTAAAAACAGTAAGAGCACAGCCTACAGTAACATTGAGTTTGCTCGTTGGGGACATTAGCCCTGGAACAAGGCCTAGGAGATTACAAGAAAGGATGAAGAGACCAACAGTTGCAACCATGGGCAGATATTTTTTTCCTTTTTCTCCTATGGTATCGACAAGAAGACTGTCGAAAGTCTCAATGATGAGCTCGAGAATGCTTTGGAGTTTGGATGGAACAAGCTTGAGTTTTCGTGATGAGAGACCGAAGAATAGAATAAGGAATGCTGCTACAATCAAGCACATAACAATGTAATCAGGCACGAGGTGTTCAGGGTTTTTGACTTCGATTCCCATTAGACCAAGAAGTAAAGAAAGGGGTTTACTGAAGATTTTGTTAAAGAGCTCTACTATGTATAGACTGTGTTCTAATTCTTCCATTTTTTTAATCTTGAAAGTACAGCAACAGCTTCAACAAAGAAGACACCGATTATTGTGGAAAAGCCAGCAACAAAAGCTATTATCTTTGTTGAAAAAAAGAAAATTATAATAAAAAAAACAGCAAGAATCAATACAAGACGAAGACTATAAAGAGCAATGGCTGATTTAATAGCTCTCTTTTTACTAAAGGAGAGGAATTTTACGAGAGATTGTCTGAGCCAAATGAAGCTGAGGGCAGACACACCTCCCCCTGCGATGACAAAAATTCCTGTTAAGGCATCAAAGGCTAGAATAGCTGCAATTGCTAGAATTCCTGAAAAAACAAGGATTTCTTGCGGGATTCGCCGAAGAATTTTTTCTTCTAAGGGATCTGAGCTTGCCATTGGACACTTCCTTTGAGTTATTCATCTTTATATTTATTTAGGCCTCTTATGAGGCTGTAAAAACCGGAACCTGTACCTAAAAGCAGAAATAATAGCAACAGCCAGGGATGGGTTTTGAAAACTTTATCGAGAAGGTATCCGAAAAATAGCCCGACAACAATCGAAGAGGGAAGAATGAGTCCCAGTGAACTGAGTTCTGCAATCTTACGGTAATTAAATTTCCCATGGGATTTATTTGGCATTAGTCCTTTAATAATAACAGTTACGATAAACTGCAACAGGGTTTAGAAACTATTATCATAGGATATAGTGAAACTGTCAAGGTTCACCTAAGTATCTCTATTTCTGTGATTAGGGAGGTAAGGGCAGATATGCGAGTTGATTCTCGTGATGGGTTGTGGTAAGTTTTTTGTTAATGTCTAGAAATAAAGTAGGTTTATGTCTAGTTGGAAGCATTTTGTTCATATGGAGTTTTGTGTTTTCTATTGAGCAAGAGTCATCTCCAACTGATGTCAAAATTATTGCCAGTTATTGGGAGAGGATAAAGAACCGAATTGTTGCCACTGGAAATGTCGAGATTCATTATAAAAATATAATAGTACTTGCCGATTGGGTTGATCTAAATACAGAAACAAAAGATATATATGCTGAAGGCAACGTATCTCTTAAACTTCCTGAAGAAATGCTGAGTTGTGAGGAAATGAGCTTCAATCTAGATTCCTCTGAGGGAGAACTAAAGAAGGCCTTTGGAATGATTCAACCAAGCATATTTTATGAAGCAGACTCTATTGAGAGAAAGAATGAGAACGTTTACAGTTTTAAAAAAGCTAGGATTACTTCCTGCACTCAGCGTATTCCTCGCTGGAATTTTTCCTGCTCCAGGGCTAATTTCAAAAAAGGCGATTACATGGAAATGTGGAATACAGTCTTTTCCATAAAAAAAATTCCTGTCTTCTATCTTCCTTATTTCAGGTATCCCCTTGATAAAGAGAGGTCGACTGGCTTTCTGATGCCCCAATTAGGCTATTCCGGACCAAAAGGGCTTGTTTTCTCAGAGATTTTTTACTGGTCCATAAGAAGAAACATGGATGCTTCGTTTAATTTAGATTACTACTCTGCAAGAGGATTGGGGGGCGGTCTCGAATACAGATACTTGTTTTCGGAGGGAATAGGCGGTCAGTTGAATCTATATTACTTTAATTTTAAAAAAACCCCTGAACAGGAAAGTCCGGAAAATGCTTATCTTTTCCGCTTTAAACACAACCAGTCTCTTCCATTTAACCTCAATTTGGTGGCTGATGTAGATTATCAAAGTTCTTATGATTTTTTAAGAGAGTTTGATAATAACTTCAGGCGGGCAGTGGTTTCCAACCGTCGATCTCAGATCTATCTTTCAAGAGCCTGGTCTTACTTTAACCTTAACGTGCGGGTTTCAAGATTTGAGACGTATTTCACTCAGATGAAAAATTCCATAATCAAGCGCAATCTTCCAGAAATTGGATTCAGTTCATCAAAGATAAAGATTTTTTCACCTTTATATTTTTCCTTCTCTTCCTCTTTCAACCGCTGGGAGTACGGGTGGGAATCTGCTTATGAAGCTGACACACAGAAACGTTCTCAGACTATAGCTTTTTCCCCCGCACTGACTTTTCCTCTTACAACTCTTCCATGGATGACTCTGAACTCTTCGCTTTCTACAAATTTCATTTATTATTTCCAGAGTTATGCGCCGAATACGCAAACGATCGTGGATGAACCCCTCTTTAGTCATAATTATGCATTTAACGCAGAATTTCTAGGGCCTGTTTTTTACAAAATATTCTTTGGATCTGATAACACAGCCAAGTTTAAACATATTATAGAACCTACTTTCACTTATCGGTATGAAAGCCCCACTGCTTCTTCTGATAGGATAATTACAGCTTGGTACTTTTATCGAAACCATTATATTCGTTATGGTTTAACCAACCATTTCCTAATCAGGCAAGATGATATGCCAAGAGAGATTTTTACATTAGGATTGAACCAGACTTTTTATCTAGCACCAGAGGACAGCCCTTTGAAGATCTATACGGTTAACGGCGAAATCCCGAAATTTTCCGACATTGGTGGCTACATAAGGTTTTATCCCTCAAGTAAATACAGCATAGATTTTTCTGCGGCTTTTAATCCCTACTATAATACCTTGTCAAGACTTCGCCTTGGAGTTAGCCTGGGTTCGCTGGAGGACTCATTGTTCCTCAGGATAAATTGGTATAAAAGCGTTAATCCCTATTACAAGGATACGTTGTGGCAGAGGCATCAAATTAATTGCTTTGGTGGAGTGAAGATTCCCCGCCTTTCTTTAGAAGTTCAGGCTGAGATTGATTACAATATCCAAGAGAGAGAGATGCTCTATTCTGCTTTTTTTCTTATTTATCACTATCAATGTATTGATTTTAAGACAGAGTGTAAGATATTCTATTTTCGTGAGAAACCCGAGGTGCAATTCCGAATTTCCTTCGGCCTGGGGAATATCGGGAAGACAACAAACTTTTTGGGAGGATTAGGGTTTTAAAATAAGATGCTTCACAGGCATCATAAATGCAGGTTCTATCAATAAATAGGACATTGAGGAGAGTGAAATGATTGATGGTGTAAAGATTAAAAAATTGAAGGTTGTCCCAGATGAAAGAGGAAGACTGATGGAAATATTACGCAGCGATGACAGCCTTTTTTTAAAATTTGGACAGGTTTACATGACCACTACATACCCTGGGGTTGTCAAGGCCTGGCATCTGCATAAAAAACAAACAGATAACATTGCCTGTGTTCAGGGAATGATCAAACTGGCGCTGTGCGATTCAAGAGAAGGCTCTCCTACCTTCAAGGAGGTAAATCAGTTTTACCTCGGTATCCATAATCCTCTCCTTGTTCAGATTCCAGTGGATGTTTATCACGGGTGGATGTGTGTGAGTGAGGAGGAGGCGATTGTCATAAATATTCCTACAGAAGTCTATAATTATGAAAACCCTGATGAGCACCGCGTAGATCCACACCAAAATGACATCCCTTATGATTGGAGAAGAAAGGATGGCTGAGGAGCGGCAAATAGAGGGTAAGACTTTACTGGTTACAGGCGGGGCAGGTTTTATTGGCAGCAATTTTATCCATTATATGCTGAAGCGTTATCCAGGTTGCCGAATCATCAACCTGGACAAGCTTACATATGCAGGAAACCTCGATAATCTTAAGGATATAGAAGACAGTCCCCGATACGAGTTTATCCATGGGAATATTCGAGATAAAAGCCTTGTGCAGGAAGTGTTCAAAAGAGTTCAAGGGGTTGTTCATTTAGCGGCTGAGACTCATGTGGATCGTTCTATTCAAGATGCTGGAGAGTTTGTGCTTACTGATGTTTACGGGAGTTTTGTACTCTTTGAGGCTTTACGGAATTCTAAGGTTGAGTTTTTCCTTCATGTATCAACAGATGAAGTCTACGGAAGCCGTGATGAAGGATTCTTCAAAGAAGATGCGCCTCTCTGTCCTTCTTCGCCCTATGCGGCAAGCAAGGCTGGTGCAGATCGCTTGGCTTATTCATATTTTGTAACATATGGCATGCCTATCATCATTATCAGGCCGAGTAACAACTTTGGCCCTTTTCAGTATCCAGAGAAATTCATCCCTCTTTTTGTGACCAATGCTTTAGAGGGAAAAAACCTTCCTCTTTACGGAAAGGGAACGAATGTGCGCGACTGGCTCTATGTGGAGGATAACTGCAGGGCGATAGACATTGTGCTGCGAAAGGGAAAGAAGGGTGAATCATATAATATTGGTGCAAATAACGAAGTGCAAAACAGAACAGTGGCAGAAAGAATAGTTGATTTATTGGAGAAGCCAAGGAGTTTGATCAAGTTTGTGACTGATCGCTTAGGTCATGACAAACGTTATGCACTGGATTGTGGAAAGATACGTTCCTTAGGATGGAAGCCAGAGAAAAACTTTGATGAAGCTTTGGCGTTGACTGTCCGATGGTATCAGGGCAATATGGACTGGTGGAGGAAAATTAAGGAGAAAAGCGAAAGTTTCAAGAGTTTCTATGAGCAATACTACCGCAAACGGAAGTAATAAATGGTCTATTCCGTCTATTCGGTCTATTCAGTCAATATGATAAATTTAGTCTAAACTGACAAGATTTTTGTTAATTTGAGGAGGATTGATGAGAGTATTAATCACAGGAATCACAGGATTTGCCGGCAGCCATCTTGCCGATTATATTCTGGAGAATCACCCTGATGTAAGACTTTATGGTTTGGTAAGATGGCGAAGCCGGATGGAAAACATCCTCCATATCCAGGAGAAAATTGAACTTTTTGAGGCGGACTTGAAAGACATTGTTTCCTTAAGAAAATCCTTGGCCGAAATAAAGCCTGACCGTATTTTTCACCTTGCAGCTCAGAGTTTTGTCCCCTTTTCATGGAAATGTCCAGCTGAGACTTTTGCGATAAATGCTATTGGTCAGATTAACCTTTTTGAAGCGATCCTCAGCCTCGGGCTTTCTCCGAAGATTCAGGTGGCAGGTTCGAGCGAGGAATATGGGTTAGTCAATTCAGATGAGGTCCCGATGAGGGAAGAGAATCCTCTGCGGCCCTTGAGCCCTTACGCTGTAAGTAAAGTTGCCCAAGACTTTCTGGCCTGGCAGTATTTTAAAAGTTACGGTCTAAGGACGGTGAGGACCCGAGGATTCAACCATACAGGTCCTCGTAGAGGAGAGGTTTTTATCTGTTCAAATTTTGCCAAACAGATTGCTGAGATAGAGAAGAAAAAGAGAGAGCCTGTAATATTTGTTGGCAATCTGGAGGCGAAAAGAGACTTCACAGATGTTCGCGATACTGTTCGTGCATACTGGCTTAGCCTTGAGAAGGGAGAGGAAGGCGAGGTCTACAACATTGGGAAAGGGAAAACTTGTTCTATGAAAGAGGTTCTGGATATGCTGCTTTCTAAAAGCAAAGTTCATGTGAAGGTAGAAGTAGACTCAAAAAGGCTGAGGCCTTCAGATGTTCCTGTTCTTTTATCTGATTGCACTAGATTCAGAAAGCTTACGGGCTGGGAGCCAAAGATTCCTTTCAGCCAATCCCTTCAAGATTTGCTTGACTACTGGAGAGAAAGAGTTTGAGTTTGAAAGTCTTTATAACTGGCGCCACAGGTTTTGTGGGATGCTATCTTATCGAGCTTCTGGATTCTCCTGAATATACGATTTACGGAACTTCTTTTCCAGAGAGGCCTGAGGCAGAAAACATTTTTTTCATGGATATAAGATCGGAAGAGGAAATCTTCGGTGTAATAAAAGAGAAAAAGCCTGATTGGGTTTTTCATCTTGCGGCTGTCTCCAATGTTAAACATTCCTGGGAGAAGAGGAGAGAGACCCTGGAGATAAATATTGTCGGAACGTTCAATCTATTTGAAGCCATAAGGAAATTTGCTCCTCTTACTAGAGTTCTTTTTGTCAGCTCGTCTGACGTCTATGGTGTTTCGTCGGCCGCAGGAGGAGCTTTGTGCGAAGAAGAACCGACACAGACCGTGAATCCTTATGCCTATACAAAACTGTGTGGGGAGATATTGAGCAGATTTTATGCGCAGATTGAAAATATGGATATAGTCATTGCCCGATCTTTTCCTCATACAGGTCCAGGACAGAGCCCTGATTTTGTTTGTTCAGATTGGGCTTCCCAGATTGCAAGGATTGAAAAAGGATTGGCAGAGCCTGTGATAAAGGTTGGAAACATTTCAGTGCAAAGGGATTTTTTGGATGTAAGGGATGTTGTGAAAGCTTATGCTCTTCTTATGGAAAAAGGAAAAACTGGTGAGGTGTATAATGTATGTTCGGGAAAATCTGTCTTGCTTAAGGAAATACTCAACATTCTTCTTTCTTTTTCTTCTGAGGCTATTGAGATCCAGGTCGATTCACAAAAATTGAGGAAGTCTGACATTTCTTTACTTTTTGGTGACAATCAAAAAATAAAACAGGAGTTATCCTGGGAACCGAAAATAACGCTAAAGCAATCGCTGTTCGATTTGCTGGAATACTGGCGGGGGAAAGTAAAAAGTGAGGAGTGAGGGGTGAGGAGTAAAGAGCGGAACACAAAATTGCTGCGCTGCTTATTCTACCGCACATATTCTCCTGAAAGATTCAGTTATTCACAATTCATTTTTTCTTTTTTTACTTTTTTAGCTTCAGCTTCAAACTTTTTCTCCCATTCTTCCATGAGTTTTTCTCTTTCCTTTTTGGTATCCAAATAAATGTGTAGATTCAGAATGCCCTGCGATATCGCATCCGCTACAGCCCCGATGGAATTCTTCTCTGTGACATCGATTTTAATCCCTTTCACATCTGCTACAAACTCTCCTACCTCCTGCTCGATCAACGGGCCTAAAATTCCTTCATTGTCCTCAATTATAGTAAGTTTGATGACCATGAGGAGCCGGTTAAAGCTGCGAAAGAAAACCGGGTCGATTTGCTTTTCTGAATAAGCTTTTTTAGCATCGGCCATTATCTCTCCTATGGCCGGTTCAACTTTTTCCCTACCTCCGGTCCCGGTTGCTGCCATTTTTTGAAACATCCCGACCAACCTGTCCAAAAGTACATATCCTTCCTTATCGTTCTGGGCGGCGGAAGTTTCGGAATTATCAATTGCGAAAAGATTGGCAGCAAATAGCCCAAGAAAAACCATGAGAAAGACTTTCCTAGCCATTTTCCTCCTCCTTATATTTTCTGAAATATTCAAGGAAAAAACGATGAATTGTCTCTTCCTTGATAAGAATTTCTATCTTTTGTTTATAGTCCAAACTCGGTGTTTTTTCAGAACCTATGGAAAATGTGTTTTTTGATTTACCAGAAGCGCCTTCCTTTCTTATAGCCGAAAAAACGACTGCTAATTCTCTTTGCAAACCATATATTTTTGTCCTCTCTTTGGAGTTCTCTTTTCTATCCATTTTCGCGTAGGCAAGGGTCTGCATGCCCGGGCTATCCTGCAAGAATTGCTCAATGGCATTTGTTCCGAGCGGCTGGGAAGATTGTGAAAATAGACTCAACAGGGCGATCACTCCGCCGCATATAATCACAAGCACCCCAGCCAGGGTCGGCACAGGTTTTCTCAGCCAAAAGGGAATGCGTGGTTTCTTTTTAAGTTCAGTTTTTAAGCGTGCTTCCAAACGTGAACTAAGTTCTCTTTCCGGCAATACATGGAAAGCTGCTTCCTCTTCTTGCAGGACCAGTGTTTCAATAATCTCATTCTCTTTTTTTTTATGGTTTTGCATGGTTTTCCTCTTTTAATTTAGTGATTATTGCATTTCGGGCCCGGTTCAATCTTGACATGACCGTACCCTCTTTTATCCTCAGGGTTGCAGCGATTTCGTTGTAAGACAGATGGGCATATTCTTTTAGGATAAATACAAGACGCTGTTTTTTGGGAAGTTGACTTACTGCCTTTTTAAATGCCTGATGCTGTTCTTTCTGGATGACTTTCATTTCGGGTGTGTTATGCTCAACAGAATCAATATTAATATTATGCCGGAGAATATGGTGCAAACGCTGCCTCTTGACATGATTCAGACAGGTGTTTCTCGCAATTCTAAACAGCCACTCCTTTGAGACGTTTGAATTCTTCAAGGTTACTATTTTTCTTAAGGCCCGCAGATAGACCTCTTGCATCAACTCCTCTGCATCCCAGGGATTCTTTGAAAATCCCAGACAAATCTGGAAAACCCTGTCGAAATGCCCCATTAACTCTTCCATAGCTTCTAATTTATACAAGGCCGGACTTTTTGCCATGTTATTAATAATTATGGTTCTTCTTCCAATTAGTTGATGCAAAGGGTTCGAGGATTCAAGGGTTCAAGGATTCAAGTGTTTTTTTTGTAGCGATTTAGTAAGTGCTTTGAGCATCCTCTCAACCTCTCCTATTCCCTCCTGTGCAAACTTTTAATTCTTTATAATTCTTAAGCATTTCACTCGAATCCCTGACCCCTTGACCCCTTGAATCCTTATGATCCTACCAACTCTTTTGGAGATGATCCATAATTTTTAATTCTTTATGTTTTGCAAGAATTTCATCCGCCAGTTTTTCTAACGCTTTAAAATCTTCTTTTTTTGGGTAGCCCTTTATAATAATTGTCGAGAGAATTTCTACCTTAAGATTACCAGCAATTCCAAAAATTTGCTCCAGCATCTTTCCACCCCAGCCATAGGATCCAATAACCGATACAAACCTGGTTTTAGGCCTCAGGGCATTGGCAAGGTAGATTGCATAAACTGCGGCGGGATGAGGGCCAATCAACACGGTCGGAGAAGCAATGATAATAGTAGCGGCGTCCACAAGTGCTTTTGCCAGTTCTCCAATATCTGTTTTGGTTAAATTAAAGGGTTTCACGGTTATCTCCCTTTTCATAAGGGCGTCTACTAAATGATTTACCATCTTATCCGTGCTCCCGTGCATTGAAACGTATGGGATGATGACTTCGTTTTTAACCTGATCAGAGATCCAATCTCTGTAGGCATTGAGAATAAATTCAGGCTTGTTATAGATAGGACCATGGCTGGGTGCAATCATTTCAATCTTAAATTGTTCGAGTTTTTCCATGTGTTTTTTTATAAGATTCCTGAACGGCATCATGATTTCTGCATAATACCTTTTTGCTGCATCATAGATTCTTGCTTCATCAGTTGCATATATATCACTTGTGGCAAGGTGTGACCCGAAAAGATCGCACGGGAATAATATTTTGTCTTCTTTAAGATAAGACAGCATTGTTTCTGGCCAATGAACC
>DAOVDU010000117.1 GCA_030669305.1 Candidatus Aminicenantota bacterium | reverse complement strand
CATCAAATCCAGCCATAAGTCTCTCAATTTCGACCTTCTTGGATTCTTTCTGTTTCTTTTCCTTTCCATATTTCAAATCAATTGCCTCTCTCTTTGATCGGATATGAATTCTTAGCTTTTTCAGCCAATTCCAAATTGTCTTTGGATCGCATCCAGCCAGGACTGCCACTTGTGCACATGATAACCGCTCTGTGAGATACTTCTCTTTAAGCCAAACTTTATCTTTCCAGAAATACTTACGATCTACTTTATCCATTTCGAACCCTCCAAAAAATTCTCAATCCTCTCATTATCCATGTACAAAACACAGACTTTTTCATTAAAATATTTGTCATTTTTTTGCCATTTAAAGGCAAAAATAGCTTAAAATAGCATAGGCTCACTTAAAATAAATCCGAAGGAAAACGTTGAAAAATAAGGGGTAAAGCATATGACCCGTGAAGGACTCGAACCTTCAACCCACAGATTAAGAGTCTGTTGCTCTACCAGTTGAGCTAACGGGCCATAAAGCAGTCCTTAGTTTAGAAAAGTCTTTCAGTGTTGTCAAATTTCTCACGATGGATTTGCACAAATAAAAGGTTTTCTTTTATAATGGCAATCAAAAGGATAAAATCTCTATGAATATAAACTTATTTTTAATCCTGTTTTCGAGTGCTCTCATCCTGCTCTTCATATTTCTAATCTGGTATTTGAAAAACACAACCTCCAAAATCGAGGAGCTAAAGAACGCCCAGAAAGAAAACCAAGCTTTATCCCTCATGCAGCAACAAATCTCTCAACTTACACAAAACATAAACCAGCAGCTTCAAAATATGAGCGGGCAATTCCAGAAAACAACAGGACACATAGGAAGCACAATAGGTGATGTTAAAAAGGGCCTGGGGAAGATGGAAGAGGCAACACGAGAAGTCCTTGAAAAGGCTAAAAACATCTCAAATCTGGAAGATTTACTGCGCGCCCCAAAATTCAGAGGCGGCTTGGGAGAGCTTTTTCTTGGAGACCTCCTGGGACAAATCCTCCCTCCTGTCCATTATGATCTTCAATATAAATTCAAAAGCGGAGAGATAGTTGATGCTATTGTGAGAATCGGAAGCAATCTTGTCCCAATAGATTCCAAATTTCCTCTTGAAAATTTTAAAAAATATTTGAGTGAAGAAAACAGTAAAGAAAAAGAAGATTTTAGAAAAAAATTTGTCTCTGATGTCAAAAAGCATATCGATGAAATCGCCAGAAAATACATTCTTCCTGACGAAGACACCTACGACTTTGCCTTGATGTATATCCCGGCAGAAAACATTTACTATGAAACCATCCTCAAGGATGAAAGCTTTGGCGAGGAACGGAGTATTTTTTCCTATGCTATCCAGAAAAGAGTTATTCCTGTTTCCCCAAACTCTTTCTTTGCTTATTTACAAGTCATTGTCCTTGGACTCAAAGGGCTTCAAATCGAGAAATCAGCCAAATCTATTTTTCAAGCCCTGGCGCGGCTTCAGGGAGATTTAAGCCGTTTTAAGACAGATTTTCAGATGTTGGGAACTCATCTAGTCAATGCCAAAGGCAGATTCGATGATGCAGAAAAACGGCTGGAAAAATTTTCTGACAAGCTTGAGCTTGTAAGCGGAGATGATACGGAACAACTCCCCGAACCTGCAAAAAAAGAGAAAAAATCTTCTTAAATATTCCCTGCCATTTTCTCTATTTCTTCAACCATCTGAGGAGAAGCTATAAGAATAAGCATATCGTCGTCCTGTATCTTTGTCTTTTTTGAAGGTTTAAAATCATACTCGCTGCTTCCAGCTTTTCGGATAGCAACTAAAAGCGCTCCGGTTTTTTCTTCTATACTGGCCTCTTCTATTGTTTTTCCTACAAGAGATGACCCTTTACTCACAGGAACTTCCTCAAAGCGGAGAACTTTTTCTCTTTCGCGCAGCATCATATCAAGAAAAGTAACCACAGCAGGACGGATCATTTCCGAAACCATACGCATACCGCCGATATAAGCAGGAGAGACGACTGCATCAGAGCCTGCCTTCACCATCTTTTCATGAGATTTGATATTTATTACTTTGGTCACGATTCTTATATTCGGGTTGAGGCTTCTGGCTGTAATCGTGACAAACAGATTCGCCTCTTCTGTAGGCAAAGAGAGAAGAACCCCTCTTGCCCTCTCGATTCCGGCCAAAAGAAGGATTTTGTCCTCAGTTGGATCTCCGAGAACGAAAAGGATTCTGCCTAAAGAAGAAAGGCTATCAATCTTTTCTTTTATTGGCTCGACAACTACGAATTTCTTGCGGGTGAGGATAAGCTCCTGGATAATCGTCAGTGCCGTCTCATCTGTTCCGCAGATAATATAATGATCCTTAAGCTTAGATATTTCTTTCTCCATTCTTTTTCTCCCAAGGATGTTTTTCAGCTCTCCCTCAACTATAAAACTTGTTATAGAAGAGATAGCAAAGGCAATTGTTCCCAGACAAAGAATAATAAATACAACGGCAAACACTCGAGCTGCAGGGTTAGCACTGATATCAACAACCTCTCCATAACCAACCGTGGACAAAGTGATGACAGTCATGTAGAGGCTGTCAAGAAAAGACCATTCCCCCCCGCCTATTATTTTAAAGCCGAGTACTCCGATTAAAAACACAACAAATAAAATTGTAAGGGAGAGGTATATTCTCTTTTTGCCGTTCATGAATTTATTGTGTAAAAAATGCTATATCCTGGAAAATCAGCATATTAAGCCTAAATTCAACCGACTGAAATTTCCTGATTCTGTCTGATTATAAAAAATAAAAACAATTCTTACAATAGCTTTAAGTTTAAGGTTTAAGGTTTAATGTAATTCTTTTTTACCTTAAACATTCTACCTTAAACCTTAAACTAGTTCTCAGTTTTGAGCTTTGAGTTTTGAGTTTTTAGCTTATCTTGTCTTGCCTGTCTTGCTTGTCTTGCTTATTCATACACCTTCACTCTTTTCAAAGAAATAAGTTCCTAATATTATCATCACAGAAGAAAAGATTACCATCATTAAATTTTTTAGTTAAATTATCTACTTTGATTGCATACATGCTAAAACCAAAAAAATAAAATGATCCTTTGTAATATAAAGGGCAAGGATTAGTTTTAAAGATTTTTGACATATGAGATTAAATATGATACATTTCGAATATAAAATAAATAAAATGAATAAGTTACATCATAATATATCACCTACAAAATATGAGGAGATTGTATAAAATGTCAGGAATTGCAGGAATTGACCAACCAGGTGAAAAAATTGCAGTCAAAAAGATGTTGGAGAAAATATCACATCGAGGAAATGCTGGAAGAGATATCAGGGAAAATGAAAACGCTACTCTCGGTATTGTATGTGCCGAGGCACAGACAAACTCTCTTGTCCGGATGAGGCAGAAAAATGAAGTTGAGGATGGTGCTGATGCTGGACATTTTGCATTGGTTAAAGCCAGTAAAGACGGAATAATTCTCAAGCGTGACCCCTTGGGTGTTGCTCCACTTTATTATGGGGAAAATGAGGAGGGAGCCATTTGTTTTGCCTCAGAAGTCAAAGCTTTGATTGGTCTCTGTTCGGAAGTCAAATCAGTTCCTCCCGGGTGTAAATCTGATGGTGAACAGGTGGAATCTTATTTTCAACTAAAAAATAAAGAACTATTAACATCAGATCCTGAGATAGTAACTAAAAAACTGAGACAGCTCCTTAAAAGATCTATTGAAAAGCTAATTACACAAGGAGACATGATTGGTTCCTGGCTTTCCGGAGGTTTGGATTCTAGTACTTTGGCCGCACTGGCCAGTCCTTTTGTGGAGAAGATTTATACTTTTTCCGCTGGATTGGAAGGATCTCCTGATCTTGAGTATGCCCGGCAGGTGGCAGGTTTTATTAATTCGAAACACCATGAAGTTTTGGTTGAGTTCTCAGATTTACTTGAGGTCTTACCTGAAGTTATTTTTCAT
>DAOVDU010000103.1 GCA_030669305.1 Candidatus Aminicenantota bacterium | reverse complement strand
TTCCTGGTCGTTCAGTTTCAATACCCCATTAGCAACAACTCATTTTGTCTTCTGAAAACAAACTATTATTTCTCTATTATATTAGACAAAAGAAATGTTTCTTTTATTCCATAACATTATAAATTATTTATTTTTAAAGATACAAGGAGCAGAACAAAAGAGGGAACGTCCCCATGGATGCTTCCGGAAATGAAACTTTTTCTTCCAATTTTCATTTTAAGAATATAGAGGGAACATGTAATATAATTAAAGAAAGAGATAAAAAATTATTAAAAGCCAAACTGATCTGAGAAGGAGAGGGATTTGTTTCCTTTCTTCAATTTTATTTCATGTTGTTTTATTCTTCTTGCTTATTAATATTAAATTTTCGATTGGAATTTACACAGTTGGAGAAGAAGTAAGAGAAGTAATTATTGCATCACCTGAAAAGTTATTTTTTCCTGACAATATAGAAAGTATTATTATAAACTCTCTAGAAGAGCGGCTTAGAAATAATATTGAATTTTCAGAAGGGGAAAATAAATTTAAAAAGGAGCTAGGAACAGAAGCTGGCGATATCCCTGGATCAATAATTGGTGAGAATCTGAGTATTAATAAATTTAACATCAAAAATGTTAAAGATATATCTGACAATATTACTTTTGGTTCAGATTTGCCCTCAAGATTTAGCCTTGGCTCACCTTTAGAATCTAAGCTGAACTTATCCCGATACTCTGCAAAAAAAGAAAGTTTGATTTATGAAATTGAAAGAGGCAATGTAAAAAAAGATTTGGACTTATCAAAATATCTTTTTTCTGACTTTTCAAACATTCGTTCTATAAAAAGCAAAGCCTCTTATGGCAGATACGTGACCGGCAGTACTTCTCATAGAGGAATTACTTCTTCTCATGTTGTAGAATATGATGTAATACCGTGGGCAATAGAGGTTGTTGATAGAATCCAGAAGAACTGGATCATTCCTCCAGAGCAAAAAACGAGAGCAAAGGGCCAGGTAGGAATTTATGTAATTATCCAGAAAAATGGGGAAGTTTCATCAGTAGAGATTGTAAATTCTTCAAATGTAGAAATGCTTGATCAGGACGCTTTAAAGGCTATCAATTGGAGTTCTCCCTTCCCAAAATTGCCGGATGATTTTCCGGAGGAGCGATTAGAAGTCTATTTTGTGTTTTCAATACAATGACAAAAAAGATATTCAGTTTAGTTTTTCTCTTTCTAAGCTTCAGTTTTAGTATGTTTGCCGAGATTAGAACTACTTTATTATTTGATATAGCTCTCGTAGACGACGAAAGATATAAAGGCCCTAATCCACCGGCTGAAATAGGTATTGGAATAGAAATAACAAAAGATGCTTATTATAAATTGTCTACCGATAAGGATGTTATCAAGGGCGGCCTTTTAAAAAAGGGTTTTAATATTATCAACATAAAGGCAAATCATTTATTTGAGAAATCCGGTTCATACATATATTTGTTGGATTTAAAGTTTAATGACCTGATTTTGAAAAAAGAAATTGAAATTGATATTCGATTGGACTCAGAAGTAAATGTCAAAAAAACAGAGGATAAACCTCAGGATATTGAATATGGCCTCTCATTGTTTATTAGAGATGAACTGATTGCATCCAGTAAAAAGATGCACTATGAGAAATTTCCTTTGAATATTAAGTTGCCGCCTTTGCCCAAAAATTACAGACCTTTTAATCCTAACGCCAGGACAGATCCCATAGCCAATTCATTTTCCATTTTAAGCGCAGTGGCTTTAGCCTATGAATTAATAAAGGGAATCAAAAATAAAAGAAAAGCAAAAAAACAAGCTTTCACTATTCAGAAAAAGAAGCAGATCATTGCAACTTTTATGAGGAAGAATCTTGCAGGAGTAGGGAAAGAAGTAAAAGCTGTAATCTTGCTGTCAATAAAAGATTAGCACGATTTCTACTAGGATTTGAATAAATTTATTTTTATTTACATCATTTTAAATTTTCAGGAAGAAATTGTGGAGTTTCATCGTCTAAATAATATAAAATGTTTAAGAATCAAAAACAATTTCCTTTATCCATCATATTCTTTTTTTTGATTGAGTATTGAAGTTGCCTTGGTCAAAATAAAAGATATGATTAAACATAAAAATTTATTGAAAAAGGAGACTATTTTCCTAAGGAGAAAGGGAGGAGGTAAAATGAAGGATTTAGTATCCAAAAAATGTATTTTAATTGCAGTAATTTTCTTAGTTTTTGCCCAATTTATGTTTGCCAAGATCGATCCACAATTACTCGCCGGTTTAAGTGCCAGAAGTATTGGCCCGGCCAACATGAGCGGGCGAATTGGGGCCATTGATGCGGTTGTGTCCAATCCTAATATTATCTATGTGGGCGCAGCCACCGGCGGGCTCTGGAAGTCGACCAATGGAGGGCTTACTTGGACACCCATTTTTGATAAACAGCCTGTATCCTCCATCGGAGCTATTGCCATTAACCAGTCTAATCCTGACATTGTCTGGGTTGGAACTGGTGAGGCCTCACCACGTAACAGTGTGGGCGTGGGCCGGGGAGTTTATCTCACAATTGATGGAGGGAAGACATGGAAGTTTCTGGGTCTCGAAAAGAGCGAAAAAATCTGCAAAATCTTGTTACATCCTGATGATCCGGATGTAGCTTATGTGGGAGCCTTGGGTACCACCTGGGGAGAGAACCCGGAACGTGGTGTATACAAGACGGTCGATGGGGGAAAGACCTGGGACAAGATTTTATATGTGGATGAGAGAACTGGTGTGGCTGATATGGCTATGGCCCCAGGGAACCCCAATAAGATCATTGCTGCCATGTGGGAACACCGGCGCTGGCCATGGTTTTTTAAATCTGGAGGTCCAGGAAGCGGTTTTTATATCACGGTGAACGGTGGTAAAAAATGGCAAAAATTAACCGACAAAGACGGTCTGCCAAAAGGGGAACTGGGCCGTATGGGAATAGCCTTTTCCTCCAACAAGCCGGAGATAGTTTACGCTCTGGTGGAAGCAAAAAAGAATGCACTCCTGCGCTCAAGTGACGGCGGATTCAACTGGCAGGTTGTCAACGACCAAACCGATATCAACAATCGGCCCTTTTATTATTGCAGGATTTGGGTTAACCCTGTGAATGAGAATATTCTTTACATACTGCATGGCCGGCTGATGGTCAGTGAAGATGCGGGAAAAACTACCAATTCTCTGGCCTCATTCGGCCAGTCCCATTCCGATTACCATGCCATGTGGAATCATCCCAACGGAGAGATGATGATCGTTGGTAATGATGGCGGTGTGGTGATCAGCTATAACCGGGGCAGAAACTGGCGCTTTGTGGAAAACCTTCCCTTAGGCCAGTTTTACCATGTAAGCTTTGACATGGAAATACCTTACAATGTGTACGGCGGTCTCCAGGATAACGGTTCCTGGGTGGGTCCAGCCTATGTACTGAAAGAAAGGGCTATCTACAGTTATTTTTGGAAAACCGTAGGTGGGGGAGACGGTTTTGATACTGAACCGGATCCTGAAAATCCCAATGCCGGCTATGGTATGTCACAGGGAGGAAACCTCTATTATTTTGACACCTCAGTGGGAACAAGCCGGAATATCGTGCCCACTGAATCCGATGTCAAGCACCGATATAACTGGAATGCTGGTTTTGCCGTGGATCCGTTTAAGCCGGCCACTATCTACCTAGGAAGCCAGTTTGTCCACCGCAGCCTTGATAAGGGGAGAACCTGGGAGATTATCAGCCCGGATCTAACCACCAATGATCCTGAAAAACAGAAACAGGCGGAAAGCGGGGGTTTGACCCTGGATGTGACCAATGCTGAAAATCACACCACTATCATGTGCATTGCTCCAAGCCCGGTGAAGGAAGGAGTGATCTGGGTCGGCACCGATGATGGGAATGTTCAATTGACTCAGGATGGAGGCCAAAATTGGGAACTGGTTTCCAAATCTTTGACCAGCGGTAGAAAAGGGAAGGTTCCTCCTGCAACCTACATCCCTCATGTGGAAGCCTCTAAATTTGATGAAGCCACAGCCTATGTGGTTTTTGACGATCATCGCCGCTCCAACTGGACCACTTATGTGTTTGTCACTCATGATTACGGAAAAACATGGAAGAGCCTGGCTACTCCAGAGATTGACGGCTTTGTGCATGTAATCAAGGAAGATACGGTCAACAAAAATCTTTTATTTCTGGGAACCGAATTTGGGCTTTTTGTCAGTTTTAATGGAGGCGGAAACTGGATGAAATGGACTCACGGACTGCCCACAGCTCCTGTTCGTGATCTGGCAGTTCATCCTCGGGAAAATGACCTGATTATAGGTACCCATGGCCGGTCGATTTATATCATCGATGATATATCACCCTTGCGGGAGATCTCTGATGAGCTCACAAAGAAGAAACTCCACCTTTTTAAAGTACTGGATGCTTATCAGCTTCAGCAGGGGCGCATGAGTTCCTACCTGAGTCCTGGAGATACAGCTTTTGCTGGTGCAAACAAGAGAACAGGTGCATGTATCTCATATTATCTTATTCCCAGCGAACGCAAAGCCGATGAATCAGAAGCAGAGGATACAGCCAGAAGCCAAAGATTCCAACAGATGATGGAGCGTATGAGACAGCGTGGTATTACGCCCAGAGCTGGTATGAGGATGCCTTCCGCCTCCTCAAGAGTTTCAATTGCCATTCTGGACAGTGATGAGAAAACAGTGAGCCGATTGAATGGTACAGAGAAGAAAGGGATCAACCGGGTGTACTGGAATTTCAGAGAACAAGCTCCCCAGCAAGATGAATCAACTCAACGCGAACGTTTTGGCTTCGGAAGAGGAGGCTTAACTGTTTTACCTGGGACATATACAGTCAAGATCAAATACGATGACCAGGAAGTAAGCCAGTTCTTCACCGTTAAAAGCGATCCCAGGCTAAAAATTGACTTTAAAATTCTGAAAGCCAATTATGAGACAGGCAAAGCAGCCCAACAATTATCTCAGACCATAACATCAGTCCAGCAGCAGATCCAGGAGACACAAAAAGGGGTTCAAACGGTTCTTGAATATGCCCGCACTAACCGCACTCCCAAAACCCGAGATCTCACCAAAGCTGCCCGTGAACTCGATAAAAAACTGAAAGAACTTTCTGAAACCTTAAACCCAACGCCTGCCAAACAGGGAATTGCTGACCGGTCAACTGGTTTAAGCAACCAGGTGAGGCAGGCAGTGAGGATGATGTCTGGAGGGATCGAACCAATTGGCCAGGCAGCCAAAGTTAAGTATGATAAAGTTAAGGTTAAGGCTGAGGCCTTCCTGGAAAAGTTTAACAACTTCTACCAGACAGATGTAGAAAACTTTAAAAAATTGGTAAAAGAATCAGGTTTCACCCTGTTCAAGCCATTCAAGCCTCTGAAGCTGGAGAAGAAATAAAAAAAGAGCAATAAAGCCAAAAAAAATCCCTAGGGATCAGGTCCATTCACACGGCCAGGAGGACGGACGCCTTTTCCTACGAGTTCGC
>DAOVDU010000065.1 GCA_030669305.1 Candidatus Aminicenantota bacterium | reverse complement strand
CTTGATGTTTCGAGCAGTATCCTTCTTGATGCTTTTTGAATCAACAGATGCAGGCCCAGGCTTTCTAGAACTTGTTCTGGTCACTCTTTTCCCTGGCTCATATTTGACCGCACTGTCCTTGCTGTGGAGAAAGACCTTTTTTCCATCAAGTTTTTGGATTGATATACTGCCCTTTGATGGTTTGATGGCTGGGGCTTTCTTTGAGAGACTTATTTTCCCCAGTTTTTTTACAGAATCTTGACTGAGAGCTACCTTGGAGACATTTCTTGCCCTTAGCTGATTCTTATGGATAACCGTAAGTGCACGAGAATTATAAGGGTAATACGACCTTGAATAGCGTCCGTAGTACATGTTATTGATAATAACGCCAGGATACCCCCAATAACTCATGGGTGCCCATCCATAATAACCGTAGCCCGAGTACCAGCTTACCCATCCAGGGCCCCAAATAGTAGTTGGGATCCAGTACCAACCGATCCCAATACTCCAGTGCCATCGACCGTAGTGGAAAGTTGCCCATCCCCAGGGTTCGTAGGGAAGCCAAGTCCAGCCGGATAAGGGGATCCACAGCCACCGGCCATTATAATAGGGGCGCCAATCCACGCCAACGCCGCCCGGAACCCAGACATTGCCGTAAGAAGGGACATAGGTCCAATCTCCATACTCGGCCAATTCATATTCGAAATCTTCCAATTCCCCAGGAAGATATTGCTTTGCCAGATGTTTGCGCATTTGCGAATCCCTGTGTTCATTCCATCTGTCAAAACTGTCGTCGATAACAGCCATAAATTTAGTGGGGCGGGATGTGAAATGGCCTTCGATTGCATCGAGTCTTTGGCCATCTTTTATCAGAACAGAACCTGTTTCTCCAGCTGTCTCTACTAATCCGTTGAAAACAAATATTTCAGTTTCCGCGTTTTCTCTTATATCGATTCTGTAAAGCCCTGTATCCAAGACGTAAACAGAGACGTCCGGAGTATGAATTTCAATATCTTTTTCCTTCTCTAAAGAATTTATGCTGAAATAAACATTTCCTGACCAAATTTGAATCTGGATAAGGGCATCTCCTTTTTTAGGTAAGTTTAAGAAATCTATTTTTGTGTTATGGTCCAATCTGACATAATTTCCTTTGCCTATGAAGATTTCTGCCCTTCCATCGGTTGTTCCCAACCTGTCACCCTCAGTAATTGGCATATTTACTACACCCTCTTCGTATTCGAGGTCTGCTGCTCTCTGGATGTATGTGTTTCCCGTTATATAGCTTAAGCGGGCAAAAGAATTATTTGTATATTTAGGTTCCTGTGCATTTGCAAAAGAGAGGAAGAAAAGAAGAATTGTTATTGCTCCTGCAATTTTTTTCATTTTTCTTCTCCTTCTATTTATTCCACATTAATGTTTATGCAATTGCTGTGCCAACTTCCTTCTTCTTTAGCGCTGGATTTTCTTAATGTTTTGTGTCCTTAATAGATGACGATTGCTATATTATATATACATATGAACTATCAAATATTCCAGTATTTGCGTTGTGTTTCAAAAACAGGTTCTAGCTCTTTTTCTAGAGCAGCAGAGGCTGTTGCGTCGATTTTGGGCTTTTCCCCTTTGCCGGAGAGTTGAAGCAACACATGTTTAACTCCTTCTCGCAGTCCCTGAAGGTCATAGCCTCCTTCCAGGGTAAAGAGAACTCTTTCCTGGGTTAAGTGATGTGCTAATTCCAAGAGTTCGGATGTCAGGGCTCCGAATCCTTCAGCACTTATCTCCATTCCTCCCAACGGATCAGCATGATAGATATCAAACCCTGCAGAGACAAGGATGAATTCTGGTTTGTAATCTGCAGCAATGGGTGAGAGGATATTTTTATACACATGGAGAAAATCATTGTCTGTTTTTCCCCATGATAGAGGCACATTGACAGTGAATCCTTCAGCTGCTCCCTGGCCTGTTTCACTCCAGTGACCTGTTCCTGGATAGTGAGGGAATTGGTGCGTGGAAAAATAGAGGACGTCCTTTCTGTCATAAAAAGAATGTTGCGTTCCGTTTCCATGGTGGAGGTCCCAGTCTACAATCAGCACACGCTTAATTCCGTGTTTTCTCAACAAGTATTCAGCACCTATTGCGACATTGTTAAAAATACAAAATCCCATGGCCTTTGAAGCTTCAGCATGATGGCCAGGCGGCCTTACTAGGGCAAAACCATTTTGGATTTTTTCTTCCATTATAAAGTCAATTGCTTTTATCAGCCCCCCGGCTGCGAGCAAAGATATCTCGTAGGAACGAGGAGATGTAGAGGTATCAGGATCGAGCATGACTCTCTCTTGTCCTGATGTCTCTTTGATGGCATTGACGTAGGAAGGAGAATGGATGAATTGTATTTCTTCCTCGCGGGCAGCACGGGGTTCTATCTCCAGGTAGGGAAAAGAAATTTCCTTTTCCACCATCTGATAGATCGCTTCAAGTCTCCTGGGGCTTTCCACGTGGAATGCGCCCATGTTGTGTTCTGTGTACTGCCAATCCTTGACAATTCCAGTCTTCATTTTCGCCTCCTATTTGAAAAATGGCCTCCATTTCTCTGGAGATGGTTTTTGGGTAAAGAGACTGACTGCTATGAGAAGAGAGAGAGAACAGATAAGAGCTGGATATATGGCCGGCATACCCAGGGGAAGATGTCCCTGGACTTTATTGATGATTTCCCAGATAACAGTCGTAGTCATTCCTCCCAACATAGACAGAACTCCGCCTGCTGTTGTTGCTCTTTTCCAGAAGAAGACAGCCATCAGGGCTGGTGTAATTCCGGCTCCGTATACTGTGTAGGCAGCGTAGGCTGCATCCAAGATTCTCGGGAAGAAAGAAATGAGAGAGTAGGCGATAAGCCCCAGTACAACAACAGTTAATCTTGAGTAGAGAATCATTTTCTTGTCAGGCAAATCAGGGTTGATGAAGCGCTGGTAGATATCTCTGATAACGTTTGTGGCCGGAACCAGAAGAAAACTATTGGCTGTGGAAATGATAATGGCCACTATTGCGACCATAAGGGTACAGCCCACAGCAACCGGCACTCCTTTATGAGCGACGAAGAGGATAATTTTGCCGGCTTCTTCTGCTTCGAGTCCTTTGAAATAGCTGCTTCCGACAACAGCGAGGCTCTGGAGTGCTATTCCTAAGAGTATGACGCCTATTACCCAGCCAATAACAGATTTTTTGGCTTCTTTTTCGTTTTTTGCAGAGAAGAAGCGCTGGTACATGTTGCCGTTTCCCAAAGCAAGAAGTAGAGTTGGGATAAAATACCCCATGGCCTGGATCCAGGTCATGTTTCCCAGGATAGAATTTTTCCTTGGAGTAACATTGGCGACAATATAATCCAGGCCGCCGACATGGTGAATAAGGAAAGGAACTGCAAGAAAGATTCCGGTTATCATGATAATTCCGTTGAAAATATCCAGGTGGGCAACAGAAAGCATGCCAGCGAGCAAGGTATAGGTGATGACAAAGACGGCCACTATGATGATTCCTTGCTTTTCATCGATTTTTCCTTCTGTAATGATATTAAGCACCCAGCCTCCACCTCGAAACTGGTAGCTGACAATGGTCACAAAAGCGATGATTGTGGTTATTGTGGCGAGGATTCTGGCCCACTTATTATATCTAGCCTCCAGGATGTCAGGTACTGTGAACTGGCCGAAACGTCTAACTCTTCCTGCTATGAAGAAAACTATGATAATGCCCAGCCAGCCCCCGCTGCTTCCGATAAGTGAGGAATAGCCGTGATTATAGCTGAGGTCGGATACGCTGAAGATATCCCCTGACCCAATCCAACTTGCAAGAAGTGTCCCAACAAGCACAGGAGCCATGAGAGTCCTGCCTGCTACGAGAAAATCTTCCTTATGTTTCAGGCGTTTGGTATACCTGAGGCCAAAGATGAACAGAAATACGAGATAAGCCAAAATAGTGATTAAATAAGCCACAACTTAACTCCTACATTACGGTCTATTCAGTCTGTTCCGTCTATTCGGTCTATTCCGTCTTTTTCTCCTTACTCCTCACTCCTTACTCTTCACTATAATCAGTTTTAAGCTTTAAGTTTTTTACTCCTCACTATAATCAGGTAAATGTCAAATGTTGAGACGCGACCCCTTTTTTTTCTTCTTGGGTTTTCCGTTTCACGTTTTCCGTAATATCGTTTTGAGCTTTAGTTTTAGATAGACATATGCCATGATGAAGTATCTTTTGAAGTCTCCCCAGGAGCGAATATTTGTGAAAATTCTCGGAATCTTTCGGAAAATCGAGAATTTTCCGCCGCTTAGAGACCAGCGAAAAACAAGCTCGCTTATTTGTGTCCATGTTAGTTTGTCCTTAAAGAGGGGAACATCTCCTTGAGCTGTAGGCAGAGTGATTATTTTGGATCTATATTTTTTTACCCAGGAAAAATTTTCAGGGAGAACTCCAAGCTTCTTTGCTGTTTCTTCCAGCGGAGTCCCGGGATAAATGTGGAGGATAGCAATACTCCCTTCGATTTTATCCTCGTACTGCTCGATTATTTTTATGGTTTCCTGTGCTTCTTCCCAGGTTTCTGTAGGATGACTGAAGATAAAAAAAGCGTTAGGGATTATATCCAGTTCGCGGCACCAGCGGACTAAATGATGAAAATCATCTATATCTAATTTTTTATTGATTATTTCGTTTCGGATTCTTTCTGAACCTGCCTCCAGTCCAAAAGAAAGATGAAAGAGACCCGCTTCTTTCATTTTCGTTAAGAGTGGTTTGTTGATAAGGTCAATCCTGACATCGCATTTCCAGAAAATATTGAGTTTTCGCTCTATAATGAGGTCACAAATTTGCTCGACTCTTTTTGGATTGGCGTTGAACGTGTCATCGAAGAAAAAGATAAGTCGAACTCCGTATTCTTGAATGAGATACTCTATTTCACTGATGATGTTCTGCGGACTCCTCATTCTGACAGTACGGCCCCAGTTGATGGGAGTGGCGCAGAAATTACAGTTGAACGGGCATCCGCGGCTGGTCATCATGTTTACAGCAGGAAGTTTCCCGTGTCCTGGAACCTCGAAAAGGAAGTTGTACTTTTCGAAAGGAATGAGATTGAAAGCAGGAAAGGGGAGGGTGTCGAGGTCATGAATTGAAGGCCTTGAAGGATTTGTTCTGATTTTTCCGTTCTCTCTTATAGTAATACCGGAGACAGAGGCTGCAGAGCTAGGGTTATTCTCTTTTTCTAGCATCTGGCACAGCTCGAGCATTGTCATCTCTCCTTCGCCTCTAACTACAATATCCAGCTCAGGTATGTGTTCAAGGCAGTCCTTTGCAGCCATTGAGGCGTGAGGCCCGCCTAGGATGGTTAATGCCTTGGGATAAACTTTTTTAGCCAATTTTATTAGCTTGAAGCTCTGGAATCGGTTTTCTGTGGTTGAGGTTACTCCTATGAGATTGGGATTAAAGCTCTGAATTTCTCGTTTGATTTGTCCCCAGCTTAATTTCAGCATGTCCGCAGGAACAATGCTAACCGTAATTCCTTTATTTTCGAGTACTGCAGCAATATAAAGAAGTCCCAGGTGCGGCATGGATGAACCCTTTGACCAGCGTTCGGCAAAATAACCGCCTGGAGGAACAAAAAGTTGAACTTTCATCGGGATTTATTGAGACCCCTTTGTTTCGAGTTTAACTGAATAGATGCTTGTAATATTGGGTTCGGCCATAGTTGTTCCATAGATGTAGTCGGCAACTTCCATGGTTTTGAAATTATGTGTGATCAAGATAAACTGCGTCTGATTCTTTATTTTTTTCATTAAATTTAGAAACCTGCTCAGATTCGTTTCATCAAGGGCTGCATCCACCTCATCGAGAATACAGAAAGGAGCAGGCTTGTAACGAAAGAGGGCAAAGAAAAACGCCAGACTGGTCAGGCTTTTTTCTCCCCCAGAAAGGAGGCTAAGACTCTGTACTCTCTTTCCTGGTGGTTGAGCGGTGATTTCAACTCCGCTTTCTAAAGGCTGATTCGGATCTGTAAGTTTAAGCTCTGCGTTTCCTCCTTCAAAAAGGAGGGAGAAAACTTGTTGGAAATTTTTATTCACTTCATTCAAGGCTTTTGAGAATTGAGATTTGCTTTCCTGGTCGATTTTTTTTATTGCCTCTCTGGTTGAATCGATTGACTCACGCAGATCTTCTTTTTGTTGAACGAGGAAATCAAAGCGTTTTTTTTGGATTGAATATTCTTCTTCTGCCATAAGATTTACAGCTGTGAATTTTTGAAGCTTCTCTTGCGCTTCAGCCAGTGAATCCTCTACATCTGTTTCTGCCAAAATATCAAGGGGGATTTCATCTTTTACTTCCTTGAGTGTTTTTTTTAGGTCCTGCCAGCAGGATTCTTCTAAATTCATTAAATCTCGTTCTCCTTCTGCCTTTTTTATTTCCCATTTTACCCGCTCTTCTTTTCGGACTTCATAGTTTTCTCTCAGTTTTTCAATTCTTTTTTCCAGTTCTTCCTCTTCTTTCTTGGACTCTTTAAGTTTGAATTCGCCTTGGATTAATTGGGTTTCTTTCTCTTTTTCTTCTTCTTCCAGATTTTTTATCTTTTTGGAAAAATGCTGGACGTTTTCTTTAAAATGCAATTTTTCATCTTCGGAATCTCGAATTTCTTTATGTAAGGAGGTCAATTTGGTTTCAATAATCTCCTTCCTTTGTGTTAACGTGTGGAGCTGATGATTCAGGTTTTTGATTTTCTCCTTTAGAAGATCGACGCTTGATTTAAGTTCGAAGAAATGTTTTCTCCTTTGTTCGTTTTCTTCCTGAAAAGAGGCAGCATCATTCTCTGCTTTTGCAAATATATCCTTCATTGAATCTTCTTTTTGCTCTTTTCGTCTGATTTTAGAGGATAGAGTCTCAATTTTTTTGATAATAGCCTTTTTGTCATCAGTGAAAATTTCAAGTTCTTTTTGAATGACTGAGATGTTAGTCGAGATCTTCTCTATTTCTAAAGTGTTGAAGTAATTTTCTTTTTCAAGTTCTTCGATTTTTCTTTCGAGTTGGGCGGAAAGTTTAACTTCGACCTGTGCCTTTTCTTCTAATTTTTGTTTTTGTTCGGTCCTCTCTTTCATTCGAAGAGTTAAAAGAGAAAGCTTTTTGTCTATCAAAGATATGTTTTGCTTTAGGGCTTTTATTTCTTGGCTGAGGGAAAATATGCCTTCTTTTTTTTGTCCTGATTTCAGGAGTCCAGAGGAAAGCAGCAGATCGCCGTGTATGGTTATGTAGTTTACTGCAGGGAAACGGATCCAGAGTTCGACTGCATTCTTGATATCTTTGACAATGGCAGCTTCATTGAGTTGGGAGACATGCTTTTTTATTCTTTGGCTCGGTCGAATATGAGATTTAAGAAGGCCAACAACACGAGGGTCATGGTAGACCTCTGAGAATGATTGTTTTTTTCTCTGAGGGTGAAGGAGGAGAAAATTTCCTGTTAGCCCTTTGTTAGCGAAATCTTGCAGGAAATCCTGAGTATGTACGAGCACTGCTTTTGCCTCTTCCTTCCAGAATATGTCAATTAATGGAGTGTGATCTGTATCACTTTCGATGGAATCAGCCAGAATGCCGAGCGTATCCGGCAGATCTGGAGGAAAATCTGTGCTCTTTTCTTTTTGCTTCAATTTTTCCAAAGCATGAAGGTGATGAGTATGTTTGTCTTTCCCCCTTTTTAGTTCAGCGATTTGATTTTGAAGCCTATCAATATATGTATCAATCTTGTCTAAGGATTTTTGGTTTTCTTCGAGTCGTTTTTTCTTTCCCTCGAGGAGCTTTTTAACACGGCTTGTTTCCTCCTTGCTTTGAGCCAGTTCTTTTTCTTTTTGTTTGAGAAGAGATTGTTCCTCGGCAAGCTGCGATTTGATCTTTTCGTCTTGGCGAAGGGTTAATTCCATTTCTTTTTCTAGCTTGACCTGTTCATTCTTGACTTCTGTATGGTCAGATAGCTTTTGGAGGTATTCATTCCGTAATGTTTCAATGTTTTTCTGTAATTCTGCCAATTTTTTCTGGCAGGCTTGACTTTCCTGATCAGCAGCCTTTAAGCTTTGCTGTTTTTGTTTTAGAGTTTCGGAAAGGCTTTTAAGGACATTTTCTACTTCTTCTCTTTCTTTTTCTATGGAGATAAGCTCATGTTCAAGCTCTGCCTTATTTTCTCTGGCCTTTTTCTTTCTCTCCTCAAGCAATTCAATTTTTTTTATTTCTTTTTCTCTTTCAGCTTCGGACCGGCTAAGTTGTGATTTTAAGGAAAACAGGTTTTCCTGGGCTTCTTTAATGGATTTTTCAAGAGCCCAGGTTTCTTTTCTTTTGGAAGCCAGGTTTTTTTCTTCCTTTTTTAACCGCAAAATTATTTCATTTTCCTGGTCCAGTGCCTTTTTATAAACAAATACGGTTTCTTTCTGAATTTTTTCGATTCCTTCGATTTTTTTTCGAAAGTTAAGGAATGTAAACTGGCGGATTTTTTCTCTAAGCGCCCTGTATTTTTCGGCAGCGTGCGCTTGTCTTTTAAGCGAGTTTTTTGCTTTCGAGACTTCTATGATGATATCTTCCAATCGGGTTAAATTTAGTTCGCTGTTTTCCAGCTTGTTTTGAGTCTGTCTTTTTTTGTCTTTGTAATAAGCTGTGCCTGCGGCTTCCTCCAGCAGCAATCTTTTCTCTATGGGTTTGGAACTTAAGAAAATATCGATGCTTCCCTGTTCGATGACATAATATTCTTTCTCGGCTATAGCTTTTTTCCATAGAGATTCTTGGATATCTTTTAGCCGGACCTTTTTGCCGCTTAACCGGTATTCGCTTTCGCCAGAGCGGAAAACGCGATGATTGATATTGAGTGTTTCTTCTTCATCGATTAAGGAAAGAGTCACATCCGCCATGCTCATCGGGGGTTTTTTTACGTTTCCATTGAAAATAATGTCTCCGCTTCGTTCTGCTCTGAGAGATTTAAGCCTCTTTCCCCCTAAAACCCAGAGGAGTGCATCAACGATGTTGCTTTTTCCTGTTCCGTTTGGACCGATGATGGAGGTTATTCCAGGATGAAAGATGATTTTTGTTCTCTCCGGAAAGGATTTAAACCCTTGGAGTTCAAGCTTTTTAATGATCATGATTTGAGCTGTTGAATTCCTTGACAGTTCAAGTTATTATTAATTGTTCAATATTTACGAAGTAGATATTTTAATAAATTCGCAAACATTTGCAAAGAGCCAGTGTAGCTCAGTGGTAGAGCAACTGATTCGTAATCAGTAGGTCGGGGGTTCGAATCCCCCTGCTGGCTCTCTTTTATTTTGGGGTTGTAAGTTTAACCCTTTAAGCATCAATAAGTCAAATTAAACGATTTTTATCATACCGGATACTTCCAGCTGAATAGCCCAATATTCGTTGCAGTTCCCTTAGATAGAATCTCTGAGAGGGATTATAGAAGAAAAGAAAAAAATAACTTATCCCTTTTATTTCTGAGCAAATTAGTGGAAAATATAGAAAGTTACAAATGAAAGGATTAAAAACTGCTGCCAGTAAAAGAATAGGTGTGGGTATTGTACTGGTATTATGGGTTTTGACGGTTTGGTTAGTTTACCCTTTAGTAAAGCTTGATTCTTTTGAAATGGAAAATGCAAAAGAATATCTATATCGATCTGCGTTTGGAATCGCTATAATGCTTATATTTTTTGGAAAAAGCGTATTCGATCTCTTATATCTTCAAGGAATCTCTAAAAAAGTGCCTATCTATCATAAAATATTTCTTTCTTTTTATTGTTTTGCCTTGACAGCAGGAATTATTTATTTTGCTGGGAAAATGGTAGTTTTATATTTAAAGAGCAGTAACTCTGGAGCTTCATTTTAACTGAGCACAAGAATAATTCTTTCCTCCTCACTCCTTAAATAAAGTTTCAGGTTTAATGTAATTCTTTTTTACCTTAAACATTCTACCTTAAACCTTAAACCAGTTCTTGGTTTTAAGATTTGAGTTTATCTTGTCTTGCTTGTCTTGTTTTTTACTTTCCCAGTTCCAGAGGATTAAAGGCTGTTATTGTATAGCCTTGAGGGAGGTCATAAGTTCCGGCTGGAGCCTTTATCTTTTCGACAGATATGACCTCTTCTTTGTACTTTTGTTCTGCTCCCATCATATTCAACGAGAATATGGTGAGCACAGGATAGCCTTCCACTTTTTTTATTTCTTCAGAAAGATTTTTAAACATGGGATTCAAAGAGAGCATCTCACCATATAATTTTTGATACATATTTAGATCGATTCTCAGGTCTTTTGAAGCCCAGATTTCTAGTTTTATAGGCATGTCCATTCCCATCATGTTTATGGAAATTTCGACCAGGTATTTCTTACATTTCCAGTCTCGTATAGTTTTCGTTTCTCCCGTATCTGTGACCGATGATGATACTTGCAATGTCTGCATGAGTTGCTGTGCCTGGGGAGGGATTATTTTTTTCAGGTCGATGGGTAAATCTATCTCGGAATAAGTCTTTTTGGAATGATCAAGCACATATATTTTCTTTGAGTCAAACCGGATTATAGTCGTTTTGTTTTTTACTTCATCCTGCCTCATTTTATTTTTTGCTATCCAAACTGCGCCTTCTTCATCTTTGGCAGGTTGACTTTGTCCCATCATGACTACTGCATCTGAATATTTTATTGTTTTGATGAGGTAATCCGCTTTAGCGAGAGTGGGGGAGAAGATTATAGATGAGACAAAAAGAATAGCTGTGATCAAGAAAATAATTCTCTTTAGCATATGATTTCCTCCATTTTTAATCTCAAGCCAACTTATCTAATTTTGCTCATAAATGCAAATATTTTATAGTGCATAGAGGGCAGGCTGTTTTACCTATGTCCCAATTATACAGAGATTTTTTAAGGATTTGGCAAAAAATTTTCAAGCTTATATGTCTTTTTATGTTTTGACTTTTCGATTGTATCTTAATTATAATATAGTTAAGCTGCTGGCTGGAGAGGAATCCTCCTTAGCCCCGCTTCCTTTTCCAAACCTTGGCGCCTCGACAGCCAGCGCCCTACTCCAGAATAATTCGGTTTGTCTCGTTTATTAGGTTTTTTTCTTTTTCCGCTTACTTCTTATAGCTTACGAAGCCAGTTTTGAGTTTTTGTCGTGTTATTGCGAGTCCCGAAGGGGCGAAGCAATCTCAACATTTCTTCGTAAGTTCTCAATAATTGGGGGTAAATTATATTTGTGACTAATCACTGGATTCCTGCTTTCGCAGGAATGACAGACACTTACACTCAATCGTCATTCCCGCGGAGGC
>DAOVDU010000083.1 GCA_030669305.1 Candidatus Aminicenantota bacterium | reverse complement strand
ATCTAAATCCAAAGTTCAAAATATATATGACATATGGAAAACTAAGTGAGGAATAAGGAGTTAGGAGTGAGGAGTTAATAATTAAGGTTCTTCTCCCAATTAGTTAATGCAAAGGGTTCGAGGATTCAAGTGTTCAAGGATTCAAGTGTTTTTTTTGTAGCGATTTAGTAAGTGCTTTGAGCATCCTCTCAACCTCTCCTATTCCCTCCTGTGCAAATTTTTAATTCTTTGTAATTCTTAAGCATTTCACTCGAATCCCTGACCCTTTGACCCCTTGAATCCTTATGATCCTACCAACTCTTTTGGAGATGAGCCATAATTAAGAAGAAAAATGATTTAAAATTACTCCTTACTACTTACTCCTTACTTTATCTTCAGTAAAGCCAGGAATGCTTCCTGGGGAATTTCGACCCGGCCGACCTTCTTCATTCTTTTCTTCCCTGTCTTCTGCTTTTCCAGAAGCTTCATCTTTCGGGTGTAGTCTCCTCCATAGAGCTTTGCAAGGACATCTTTGCGATAGGATTTAATAGTTTCCTTAGCAATCACTCTCTTGCCCAGGACTGCCTGGAGGGAAACCTCGAATTGCTGGCGCGGGATTAATTTCCGCAGTTTTCCTACAAGAGCTCTGCCTATAAGATAAGCTTTATCTTTATGAATCACTAGAGAGAAAGCATCCACAGCTTCTCTGTTAATCAGGATATCTAGCTTAACAAGTGGAGCTTCTCGGTAGCCGCCAAACTCGTAGTCCATGGACGCATATCCCTGGGAGATAGACTTTAAGTTATTGTAGAAATCAAAGACGATTTCATTCAAGGGAAGAATATAGGTTAAAAAAATGCGCTGAGAACTGACGTATTCCATCTTCTTTTGTTCCCCTCGTCGGCTCTCGAGAAGCTTGAGTACGGCTCCAAGGTACTTATTTGGCGTTAAAATCAATGCTTCGATAACCGGCTCCTCAATCTTTTTGATTTCATTGGCCGAAGGAAGCTGAGAAGGATTATGTACTTCTAAAACCTTGCCATCATTTCTTGTTACTCGAAAGCTCACACTCGGTGCAGTGGTGATAAGGCTCAGGTCAAATTCACGCTCCAATCTTTCCTGAATGATCTCTTGGTGAAGGAGTCCTAAAAAGCCACATCTGAATCCTAGTCCCAACGCAGAAGAATTTTCTGGCTCATACTGAAAGGAAAAATCATTTAGTCTCAGCTTTTCAAGGGCTTTCCTTAAATTCTGTACGCTGCTTTCTCCAGCCGGAAACATGCCACAGAAAACCATGGATTTTGTCTCTTTGAAACCAGGGAGAGCAAGGGTTGTCGGCCTATTTTTTTCAGTAATTGTATCCCCGACCCTGGCATGGCTCAGCCCTTTTATACCTGCTATCATGTAACCGACTTCGCCTGCGGACAAGCGGTCAACGGTTTTTGGTTTTGGTGTTAGAAAACCAACTTCTTCTACTTCATGGAAAGTCCTGTTTGCCATCAGTTCTATCTGGGCGCCGATTCGGACGACTCCGTCAAACACCCGCACAAGAATTACAACGCCGCGGTAGGAGTCAAACCAGGAATCAAAGAGTAATGCTTTAAGTGGAGCTTCAGGATCACCCTGGGGGGGAGGAATGCAAGTAATGATTCTTTTAAAGACGTCATCCACGCCAGTGCCTTTTTTAGCGCTCGCAAGTATGGCCTCTTCTTTTTTGATGCCAATTATATTTTCCAGCTGCTCGAGAGTAAGCTCCGGATTGGCCTGAGAAAGGTCAATTTTGTTGACAATAGGAATGATGGCAAGATTATTCTCGATTGCCAGGTACGTATTTGCCAGAGTCTGAGCCTCTATACCCTGGGATGAATCTATGACAAGGAGGGCCCCTTCACAGGCAGCCAGGCTCCGGGACACTTCATAAGAAAAATCAACATGCCCTGGGGTATCAATCAGATTGAGAAAATACTCCCCTTGAGACTTGCTCTGGTAGCGAAGCCGGACTGTCTGGGCCTTTATTGTAATCCCCTTCTCTCTCTCTAGATCCATGGTATCGAGAACCTGCTCCTTCAGCTCCCGAGGAGAAAGAGCTCCTGTCTTCTCCAGGAGCCGGTCAGCGAGTGTCGACTTACCATGATCGATATGAGCAATAATCGAAAAATTCCTTATTCTTTTCATTATTTCTTCTCAAATAGAAATTCAGTATATACAACAATGGAGACCCAGGTCTACTTTTTTAACTTTTCACATGGGAATATATTTATTTATCGGAACAGACTGAACAGACCGAATATACTGTTGTTTGAGGCTTGACTTTTGGCGTGGACTACAGTAATTTTGATATGAGATTCTAAGATAGAACGATAATAAACCTCGAGGAGGTTTCAATGTTTTTTTTAGGTCCTGTCGGCCCGACAGAACTTCTTCTAATAGCTTTAATCATTATCATCATTTTTGGCGCTCGAAAACTTCCTGAACTGGGAAAATCCTTGGGAGAAGGCATAAAGAACTTCCGGAAATCCATAAGCTCCAAAGAGAAAAATGATAAATCTTCTTCTGATACTGATAAGCCAGAGCCTCCTACTAAGGACGAATGAGACGTATAATTGAAAAACTTGTTCAACAGCGAAAAGAAAAAGAAGAAGATTTTTCAAAGAAGCTTGAAGAAATAAAAGAAAAGAGCAAAGAATTCCATGATATTAAGGGCTCTCTCAGATTCCAGCAACTCTTCTCTAGTCTGGAAGAAATATTAGAACCTAAAGGGAAAAAACCTGTCGAGAAAAGAGGGCGCCTCCTCCCGCCTTTCTCAAAAGCTTCAAAAAAAGGCTCATTTCAGGAACTCTTTAACCAACAAGTCTTTCTCATCCTCTTTGAATTCAAAAATGCTTTAGAGCAAAATCTTAGCCAGACAAAAGAGCTTATCTCTTCCTTTACGGATATTATTCAACTAAACGCTGCCCTCACTGATGCAAAAGACAAAGAGTGGGACGCCCTGGGCAACAATCATGTTGGAATGATTTTCAAAAGCATGGAATGGCGAGTGGATAAATTAGCTGCTGCATATGAAGATGCAAATTTATTGATGAAAAAATTTCTTCTTCTTAAAGAAAATCTGAATCAGTTGCTTTCCGTATTACAAGAAAAAAGAATGCCCTCTCCCCCTCAGGTCAAAGAAATACTTCAACCTCTTGAAGATTGGCGATATGCTGGCTTTGAAAACCGCTATAGAGGCTCAGAGCAAGAAATCAAAAAACAGCAGGCAAGTTACGTTTCTTATTTCAAAAAAGGAGGGAAAGTGCTGGATCTGGGCTGTGGTCGCGGCGAATTCATCGAAATTCTAGAAGAAAACGGGATCGAAGCTGAAGGGATTGACATTAACGGTCAGATGATCGAAATCTGTCGGGACAAGGGCCTAAACTGCCAGAAGGCTGATATCCTGAAGAAGCTGGCTGAGTATGAAGACGGTACACTCGGGGGCATATTTTCTTCTCAGGTTATAGAACACTTATCCCCTTCATACTTGAGGAGGATGATTGAACTTGCCTATTTTAAGCTTTCTCCAGCCGGTCATATCGTTCTCGAAACCATAAATTCCGCTTCAGTTTTCAGCCTTGTCCAGATCTATTTTCTAGACCTCTCGCATCAAAAGCCTGTTCATCCCCAAACACTAAAATTCCTGCTTGAAAGTACAGGCTTTGAAAAAGTTGAAATAAAATACTCCTTCCCTTTAGAAAAAGAAAAGTTGCAGGATCTTCCAGGATCAGATGAATTCACATCCATCTTGAATCAGAACATTGATAATCTGAACAAACTTCTCTATGCTCCCCCAAATTATGCTGCGATTGGATTAAAGAAATAATATTCCAAATGACAAAACACAGAACAAAATCCAATTACCAAAATTACAAACAAACTAGTTTAAGGTTTAAAGTTTAAGGTTTAAGGTTTAAGGTATTTATATTTTTAATTTAGTTATTAATCCTTTAACATTAAACCTTCAACATTAAACCGATATAAGTTTCGGTCATTGGAATTTTAGTGCTTGTTTGTTATTTGGAAATTGTCATTTGGATATTTACAAAATTATGCGTAAACTGAACTTAAATATAAATTAGAAATTTAATACTTGCGCAATTCAATGAATAAACAGGGGGGGAAAACATTATATGCTGGATTCGACCTGGGAGGGACACAGCTTAAATACGGACTCATCGATGAGGCGGGAGACCTTGTCTTTCAAGCAAAAGTCAATACCCCTGAAAAAATGGAAGCCCTGTTGCAGCTTCTCAAGAACCTCTGGAAAAGTCTCAAAAAGAGAGAAAAGAAACATATCGCATCAGTAGGATTTGGATTTCCTGGAATCTTCAGCCTGAAGGAACAGAAAATTATTCAATCTCCAAATTACCCAAGTATTGATAAATTTGATCTTGTTTCCGCCCTTTCACAGTTTATCGAAGTATCTTTTTTTGTAGATAATGACGCCAATATGGCTGCATACGGAGAGTATAAATTAGGATCAGGTCAGGGCGCACAGAGCTTGATACTTCTCACTATCGGAACAGGCGTTGGAACAGGAGTCATCCTGGAGGGAAAAGTCTGGCATGGAGCCTGCGGTTTTGCTGGAGAATTGGGTCACGCAACTGTAAACCCCGATGGAGAAAGATGTAAATGCGGAAGTCAAGGCTGCCTTGAAACAGAGGTTTCAGCACCAAAAATTGTTAAGAACTACAAAACTTTAACAAATCAAAACCAAGACATAACAGCAGAGCAAATCTTTCACAGAGCAAAAAGCGGAGATGCTGCTGCTCGACGGGCATTTACCCAGGCAGGTCGGTTTCTAGGAATAGGAATTTCCATTGCTATAAACCTGTTGAATCCAGAGAAAGTACTCCTGGGAGGCGGTGTAATGAAAGCCGGCAATTTACTCCTTTCCTCTGCCCTTGAAGAAGCCAAGAAAAGATCATACAAGGCGTCATTTGAATGCTGCACCATTGAAAAAGCTACTCTAGGAAACAGAGCCGGTTTCATCGGAGCAGCCTTCTGGGCACAAGAACAATATAGTAAATAGGGGAATGGGGAATAGTGAGGAGTAAGGAGCAAGCAAAATAAAAAGCGTAAATCGTAAAAATAGAAAAACGGATAATTGACAAGGAATATATCAAATACTACAATGCAAACCATGCAAAAAGAGAAATTTAATTTCCTCTCCCCAGTAATTCATATTCATTATATTGAATCCTTTTTCCATTATCTCAAAGCGCAATTTTTTAGGAAACACTCAAAGCAATTCAAATCCTTCCTGTTCCAAAGAGAATTGTAAAATAGGAGGCACAAAGTGAAGAAAAAATTACTCGGACTTTTATTGATTATATTTTTATCAATTGGACTAACTTCCATCGCCGCCGCTCAAAGACAAACCGGATCTATCAAAGGGATAATTAGCGATACAGAGGGATTTCCTTTACCTGGTGCTTTTATCTATCTTGATTCGCTAAAGCTTCTAAATATCCAAACTTATATCACCTCAGATACAGGCAAAATCAAATTCCACGCCCTTCCTCCTGGACAGTACAAAATCACTGTGGAAATGCCTGGATTTAAAACAGTCAATATTGAGAACATTATTGTCCGAGTGGGAATGACTGTTAAACTCAATATAACAATGGAAATGACTACAGTCGAAGAAGAGACAACGATCGATATTCCCTCGCCTACATTGGATTTGGAATCCACAAAAACTGTTACGGTCATAGAGGGGGATCTTTTAGAGAAAATTCCATTTAAAAGAAACTTGTTTGACGTTATCAGCTCTTCATCGGGAGTTATCCCAGATTGGCTTCCCTTCCGGCAAACCTCTATCATTAAAGGTTCCTCCGCAAGAGCAAATCTATATTTTCTAGACGGCTTGAACGTGAGCGACCCAGAGGGAATATCTCTTCTCTCCAATATCAATTTCGATGTTATAGAAGAGATAGAAATTGAAACAGCAAGCCATCCTGCAGAAGTCGGCAACATTGATGGTGGTTTCATCAATGTTGTTACTAAATCAGGAGGAAACCGATTAACAGGAGGGATCATTCTCTATCATACAAACAAAAATGTAGCAAATACTTTGAATTCAGAAGAAGAAATAAGCGCGATGGGAGTATCACCTCCACCGATAGATAAAAAATTATGGGATATCTCCCTGTCTTTAGGGGGCTCAATATTGGAGGATAAACTGTGGTTTTTCAGCAATGTCCGCTTGATCTCTCAGTCTCACTCTACTTCTTTCATCCCATGGACAGATCCTCAAGGAAATGCGCACGAAGAATTTGATTGGGATAACACTGAAAAAATGGCATTCTTCAAGTTAACCAGCCAATTTGACCCCAAATTTAAAGTCACAGGAATGTTCAATTTTATGGATCGCTATCGACCCGTCCACGAATCTTCTATTGATTGGCATGTAACATCAGAAGCTACACGTATCTTGAATCATGAAAGGAACTACACTGCACACGGCATTCTAAACTACGTCCTTAATCAGAATACATTTGTCGATCTGAAAGCAGGTTATATTCATAACAAGCTTCCTATAATTCTAGATGAAGAAGCGAACTTTAACCCTCAATATTATGATGAAAGCACTAGCCACATTTGGGGTAGTGGTCGACTCAACGAAACCAGCCTTAAAAAAAGATTTCACTCCAATGCATGCATAACTCACTACCAAGATAACTTCTTTGGCGCCGATCATGAGCTTAAGGCCGGAGCAGAGTACGAATATACTTATGGGGAATGGACTGCTTGGAAAGAGAATAATCTGCTCGTCTATTATAATAACGGAAATCCTTATTTTTTCGGGCTTGCAGAATCTCCCGAAACAGGAAGCACAGTAGGCAAAGGCAAAATTTCATTCTCAATTGCCAGCAGAATAGAAGGAGGGCTAAAGCCCAAAAATGAAATTAGAAGATTTGGTTTCTTTCTCCAGGATTCAGCTACAGTTGCCGAGAGAGTGACTCTCAATTTCGGCATTAGATTCGATCGAAGCACCTCATATCAGTTGGCCCATTTAAAGGCGGAGAGTGGAAATCCTGTCTCTCAAAATATTGGGGAAGAGTTAATCAAACCAATAGCTGATGTGAATCCTTATGGCGAAAATATAGTCACAGAATGGAAAGACCTGATGACCTGGAATGCCTTGTCACCGCGTATAGGTTTAATCTTTGACATTTCCGGCAATGGAAAAAGCATATTTAAAGCATCTTTTTCTCGCTACTCAGAATATATGAAGATGCAATACCTTGCGGCTTTAAATCCATTTAATATCAATCGATCTCATTCATTCATCTGGTACGATGAAAACATGGACAATATTGTCGATGATACTGATGATACCTATGCCCTCTTTCCTGAAGATTATCGTTTGTATATTGAGGAATATTATAAAAAAAGGATAGCCCCTGAAACCAAGTCACCATATACTCATGAATTTTTGATTGGATTACAGCACGAATTCTTCAATGATCTTTCCGTAGGAATAAACTGTATTTACAAAGAAACAAAGAATGTTTTTGAAAATGTTCTTTACAATCCAGACCTTGATATGAATTGGTACACTACTGCCCTAGATACTGAACAATGGTGGATACCGTTCAACACAATTATTCCTGGAATTGATGATTATCCTGAAACTGACGCCACAGCCTATTTCTTGTCGAAAGATGCACCTCCACTTTTCGAGCGATATCAAAATGTTCCTGAGCTTAAAAGAAAATATCAAGCGATAGAGTTTATATTCAAAAAACGCATGGCAAACAATTGGCAACTGAATGGCTCCGTAGTCTTAAGCAAATCAACTGGAAATATTGGTTTAGGCTATGGTTCCACTTCAGGATCTACTCCAGCAGCAAATAGCCCAAATTACTTTGTTAATAATCCAGAAGATTCGAGGCTTGATTTTGACCGACCATTGATCATAAAAATGATGGGAACTTATAGATTTCCCTTTGGTTTTTTCCTGAGTTTTTACTACACTCACATGAGCGGCGCTCCGTGGGCAAGAAGTATCGCTGTTTTCCCTCCATCTTCATGGACCGAAAAGGCGAATGCCTACAGCTCTTACATGAATGTTATTCTCGAGAGCCCGGGCACAAGAAGAGATAAGGCAATTGACAACCTTGATATCAGAATTGAGAAGGAATTTCAGTTGACGCGTTCTGGAATAGTGAGAGCTTCTATAGATATCATTAATGCTTTAGGAAATAAATATCGCACTATTTTCCAAAACGATGGGGGCTACTGGTTTCCAGCATATGAAAATTCTGTTGAAGGGACACGCAT
>DAOVDU010000055.1 GCA_030669305.1 Candidatus Aminicenantota bacterium | reverse complement strand
AGCGGTCCATGCCCAGGAGATTTTAGATAACATCCGATTTTGTAAAGACATGACCGACGCTACAAGAGATGTTGATGTGATTTTTGCCGCAACGTCGAGGAAAAGAAAGAATTTTCTTGCTCTTAGTTTGAGAGATGCAGTACAGAAAATATTCAGTTTTCCGCCGCAAACCAAGGTCGGCCTTCTCTTTGGAAATGAAAGGACAGGACTGACTTCTGAAGAATTGTTAAGTTCAAATTACAGGCTTATTATCCCTCAAGTCTCAAAGCAGCCATCTTATAACTTAGGCTCAGCAGTTCTCCTGACTTTATTTCACATATATGCTTCTGATGATCTCAAAAATGTTGAAATCACAAAGGAGAAGCCTTTATCCAGAAAGCAACAGGAAGAATGCTTCCGAATAATTTTAGATAAATTGGAGAAAAAAGGATTCATCCATAAAACTAATAAATTTCATGTGACAGAAATGATTTATGACCTCTTTGGAAGATTAAGCATTACTGCAAAAGATAGAAAATTACTTTTAGCAATCTTCTCTAAGATTGGTCACTAGTCACTTGTTGCTAATTTGTAAGAAGGAGTTATTACATGGAAAAGGAATTGAGAGTGTTTTTTCCTGGAGGAAAGCGGATATATGCAGAATATAAAGGATTTGTTATAAAGACCGACCAGGCTGTGTATGCAGGAGGCGATGGGGAGACCCCTGCTCCTTTTGATCTGTTCTTGGCTTCTATTGCTACCTGTGTTGGAATCTATGTTCTTTCATTCTGTCAGAATCGTGGAATCCCTTTTGAAAAGGCCGGGCTTGTAATGAGAACAATAAAGAATCCAGATAGCAGGATGATTGAAAGGATCTTAATAGAGCTTCATCTTCCTTCAGAGTTTCCTGAAAAATATAAAAGAGCTATCATCAAATCTGTTAACAAATGTTCTGTCAAAGAGCATATGTTGAAGCCGCCAACTTTTGAAGTAGAAACCAGAATAGGAGATGAAAGCTAAAAACTCAAATCTCAAAACAAAAAACTGGTTTCTGTTAGTCAGTTAATCAGTTAGTCGGTTTATCTGTTAAATATTTTAATTAAATAACAGACTAACAGACTAACAGATTAACTGTTTTCTTTAACCTTTGCTAATAAGGTAAATGGAGATGCTTACTTCTGCATTTATTCTATTGACTTAGGTTTCTGTGGGTGGTATAAAATCTAAAGTTGTTAGAATTTAATGAGACTTAATTTGTTAGTTTTTTTCTCTATTAAATTTAAGGAAAGGGTTAGTTTTACGAGGAGGGGTTCCACAAGAAGGATAAAAAAATGAGAAAAATTAAATCCTTCTTGCTAGAGCACTTTGAAGTAGCTCTGGTTATCTTGATAGTCATGGGGATCCTGGCCATTGCCTTTCTTGTCCATTATAAATTTTCTTTTCTAAACTTTTTCTTCCTTCCAGTAATCCTTTCTGGCTATTTTCTAGGGAAAAAAAAAGCTGTGCTAACCGGGATCTTTTGTGTACTTCTTGTTGTCCTATATCTGTCATATTTTCATCTTCTATCCAGTTTAGGAACAGGATTCTCTTTTGATGAGGTTATCAATCTTCTTGCTTGGGGGAGCTTCTTAATTTTAACCGGAGCAATTATCGGGATTGTTTCTGAGCAAAGAGAAAATAAACTCAAAAACCTGAGAAGTGCCTATGTTGGTGTTCTTGAAATCTTACTCAAATATCTAGAAGTTGCTGATGAGATAAAACCCCGGTCGCTCAGAGTATCTCTTCTTGCAGGAAAAATTGCTAAAACAGTAGGCCTTGATACGCGAGAAGTGGAAAATATAAAATCCGCAGCCTTGCTTTATGAAGCAGGAGATTTGCGTTCCAGTCTGCCTTTTTTTGAGGAGGTTGCCGATTTTATGGAAACGGACATTAAGCTTCCTGAAAGACAACTTAGTGATAGAGAAAAGGTAATGCTGAAGACAACAGCCGCTCTTTTGAAAGAAATAGAGCCCATTCTGCATTATTATTCGCGCTACTATGTGCGTGAAGCGGATATCTTGGATAAAAATCTGGATGAAATTCCCATTGGAAGCAGTATCATTGCACTTGCGGATATGTATGATAAGATAGCCAATAAAATTCCTGTGTTTTATGGAAAAGAGGAGTATAAATCCATTTTAGATATCGAGAAACTTGCTGGACGCATCTTTCCTGGTTCTACTATAGAGGCATTAATTCAGGTCATACCTGCTTTGTGATGCATCGAAAATTTATTCCAGGCAAATTCTTTCTTTTTTAGAATTAATGCATAATACAAGATTCTGGAAGGAGGAGTGATGGGTTTTAAAAAGTTATTTTTATTAATGTGTATTATCTCTTTTCTTACAATGTCTTTCTTGTTTTCCAAGGAGAAGGTTCTATCAAATTCTCTTATGGATAATATTGCCACTTTGAAAAATTATCAGTCGAAGAGAATATCGAGCTTTGATAGAAGCGGAAAAAATGCGGATCGCCTGGTGATAAAGCCTGGAGAGACCGCTGAGATTGCTCGAATCAAGGGAGCAGGAATCATAAAACACATCTGGATCACCATATCGTGCAAAGATCCAATGCTGAGGCGCAATGCAATTTTGCGGATGTATTGGGACGGAGAGAAAAGTCCGAGTGTCGAATGTCCCATAGGTGATTTCTTCGGACAGGGCTGGGGAGAAAAGTATAACATGGTAACGCTCCCTTTAGCAGTAGCTCCAAAAGAAGGCAACGCATTGAATTGCTATTTTCCGATGCCTTTTAGCGATGGAGCCATGATTACTGTTGAAAATCAATCGGATGAGCAAATTAATGCCTTCTACTATTACATTAATTATGAAGAACACGAGGCCGTAAGCCCTGACTTGGGAAGGTTTCATGCCTTCTGGAACAGAGAACTAACAGAGCCACTTCCTGAAGGTGAGAATGAATGGAGCACCTTGGGAAAGCAGGAAGCGAACACAGACGGAGAACGGAACTATGTAATTGCTGATATCAAAGGAAAAGGTCATTTTGTGGGCATTAATTATTATATGGACAGTCCTTCACCCATGTGGTATGGAGAAGGGGATGACATGTTTTTTATAGACGGGGAAAAGTGGCCGCCTTCTCTTCATGGTACTGGCACAGAGGATTTTTTCAATTCTTCTTGGTGTCCCAAAGAAATATACCTGCATCCATTTTTTGGGTATGCCCGAGTCAATAACCAAACAGGATGGCTTGGGCGAACACATTGTTACCGGTTTTTTCTTGAATCCCCTATTGCTTTCAAAGAGTCCTTAAGAGCTACAATCGAGCATGGTCACAACAACTGCTTGACATTTGATTTAGTCACTGTGGCCTATTGGTATCAAAAGGAACCGCATAAGCCTTTCCCTGAGATTAGACCTAAGGAAGAGCGGCAGAATTTGCCTGCGATTGGCCCTGTGGAAATTCACATATGGAGAGATGCATGGAGAAGGATGAAGGGCAATAAAAAGCTTTGGGGAAACGAGAAGAAAAGAGATCATTAATAAAGCTTATTTGTTATATTTAAGACTTTTGTTAGTCTGTTTATCAGTTAATCTGTTAGTCAGTTGTTCTGTTAGTCTGTTATTTTAATTAAAATATTTAACAGACAAACTTAAACAAACTCAGATAACCTCTTATTTATTCATAGGTACAATTATATTAAGGGCTCGAGGTAGAACTTTTAGTTCGATTTCATCTTTTATCCCAAGAGCTTCTCCGTTATATTGTATAGGCATGTTTTTCCCACGGAGAATCATTTTTCTTGCTTTAAAATGTTTCTGAGTTTTTTGGAAAATTCCCAAATAAATGAGAGGAAAGCAGAATAAATATTTTAATGCGGTTGTTTCAAAGAAAGTGATATCAATGAAGCCATCATCAATTTTTGCTTTTGGTGCGATTTTCCAGCTATATCCGAAGTAGTTTGTTTTTCCAATAATACAGTCAAACACTTTCAGTTTAAAGATTTTTTTATCAAAATGTTTACCCGAGTCATCAATGCCGTCGACAAGCTCTATTTCTAACTCTTTTCTGCGATATATCAGCATTATCCTTGATACCAGAAAATAGCCGAAGAATCCAGGAACATTGTTTCGGTGACTTACCAGAGTTGCCTGGGCTGTAGCTCCTATACTGGCAAAGGTGGCTGCTTTGCCTTCGATATTGATAAGATCGATTTCTCTAGTATTGCCTTCAGCGATGAGTTTTATGGATTTTTTTACATTCTTCGGAATGCCGAGCGATTTTCGAAAAGCATTGCCACTTCCTAAAGGAATGATTCCTAAGGCGATATCTTTTTTTCGTCCGCATTCTGTGATTCCTTGTATGACATCGACTATTGTTCCGTCTCCTCCTGCAGCTACAATTATATCATGATCCAAACTCAGTTTATTTGCTGTTTGGATAGTGTATGCTTTGTCTTTATGGCTGTCGATGATCTGGCCTGGTAAGTTTTCATGAAGATATTTTCTGAGAAACTTTCTTCTCTTCCATTTTTTATTAGCTGCATTGGGATTTATTATACAAGAAATTTTTTTTTCGCTTAAAACAGAAGGATTATCTTCAAACATCCAATATTTATCCTGACAACTGAATGACTGACTTATATTATGCCAAAATATACGGAATAGGGCAATAATCAGGAGGCTTTTTTTTTGTTTTTTCGTCTTTTTTTCAACAGATGACTAACAACAGGATAATTAATTAAGATAGTGATGCCTATAAAAAGAATAATCAACAAATAGTCAGGGATTTTAATAATATTGCCTGCGAGAGCGAGAATAAAGAATCGCGGAGTTCTAGAGAGGAAGACGGCAAGAAGATATTTTATCAATGGATAGTGAGCAATGACTACTAAGAACCGAAAAGGATAGAATGGAATAGGCGTCAATCCGGCAATCCATACTGCAAGAAAAGGTGCCTTTTTGAAAAGATTGACTATTTTTTCCACGGCTTTCCTGTGACGAATTTTTCTGAAAGGGTTAATATCAGCAATAAAATTAAAGGCTGAATAATTGATCGCCTCAGTTATTAATGTGCTTACTATAGCCACAAAGGCAACGGTTAATGGTGGATGGAATTTACCAAATAAAATGAGCACAGGTTCGTGAGGAACGATTGGGATTAAAAACTCTCCAGGAAAACTGAAGAAGAAGAGAACCCATAGGTTTTTGCTTTTCTGAAGGCCCTCAAAGCTGAACCATATTATGAGCAGCGAGATAACAAGAGAAATTTCTAGAGCGAATATTAATGTTCTTACCCAAGAAGGTTTTTTTTCAAATTTTTGTTTTGCCGAATTATAAGAGTTGTTATTGATCTTCATTCAACATTATTTTTTGAGAAATAATTTCTTATTCTGCGTTTGGTTAAAGATATTGTCCGGCAGAAAAGACTCATTCTTATGGTTTCTATTTTTCTAAAGCGGTATTTACAATATAATAAAAGAGAAATGAATTCAAATATGTCAAATGTTGAGACACGACCCCCTGTATAATTTGGAATTTTATAATTATTTGTATAACATTAGCTTGTACCTATACAATTTGGGAAGAAACCGAGAAAATTAAAAAAGGAAAGGAGGTAAAATGAAAGTAAAAGTAATCATTCCCTTTGTTATTATTTTATTAAGTTTTACTTTTTGCCAATCCTCTTGCACTGCAAAACAGGATGAGGAAGCATTAAAGGCCAGGGCCAGAGAGATTCATGATAAAGTTCTTACGGTTGACACTCACTGCGATACACCCATGCGGATGGCCAGGGGAGAGTGGGATATAGGGCAGCGTCATGAACCAGGCCAGAGAAGAAGCGGGAAAATCGATCTCCCCCGGATGGCAGAGGGTGGACTGGATGCTGAGTTTTTTGCCGCTTTTGTGGGTCAGGGTGCTCTCACACCTGAAGGGCGTGCTAAGGCCAAGGAAAGGGCTGACCTTTTGATAGATGCCATTCATAAAATGTGTGAGGATTATCCTGACCTAGTTGGACTGGCGACTACTCCTGAAGATGCATATCGTTTAGAAAGCGAAGGCAAGAGAGCGGCTTTTATCGGAATGGAAAACGGATATCCCATCGGAAAAGATATTTCTCTGGTAGAAAAATTTTATGAAAGAGGCGTTCGCTATATTACCCTCTGCCATGGATCGGATAATGATATCTGTGATTCTTCTACAGAAAGGCGCAATCCCGAGGATAACGGCTTGAGTGATTTCGGCAGAGAAGTTGTCGCAGAATGTAACCGTTTGGGCATCATGATCGATGTTTCTCATATTTCTGATAAATCCTTCTTTGATGTGGTTGAACTCACTAAGGCGCCAGTGATTGCTTCACATTCCAGTGTTCGTACCCTATGCAATCACCCAAGAAATCTTTCGGATGAAATGCTCAGGGCTTTAACTGCTAACGGCGGAGTCATTCAAATCTGTTTTGTTTCAAGCTTTGTGAAAGAATCAAAGCCAAATCCAGAGAGAGAAAAGGCCATTGCTGAACTTAGGGAAAAATATGGCTCCTTAAGAGAAGTCAAGGATGAAGCTCTCCAGGAAAAAATCAGGAAGGAATATACTGAAATATTTGAGAAATACCCAGCGGAAGGAGCTACTCTCAAGGACCTTGTTGACCATATTGATTTTGTGGTTGATTTAATAGGAGTTGGCCATGTAGGCATAGGAACGGATTTTGACGGCGGCGGCGGAATCGAGGGATGTGATGATGTAAGCGAAATGTCTAATATTACAGAGGAACTTCTCCGCCGCAGCTATTCTGAGGAAGATATTCAGAAAATCTGGGGCGGAAACCTCATGCGGGTCTTTAAGAAAGTCTGTGAAATAGCTAAATAACTCAAATCATCGTAAGCCGTAAGTCGTGAGTTGCAGTAATGGTTTAAGGTTGAAGGTTTAAAGCAAGAGACAGAAGATGGAAGACGTAAAACGCAAAACTCAAAACAAAATGACTGTCTATTCGGTCTATTCCGTTTAATTCAAAACTAATTATGGTGAGGAGTAAGGAGTGAGGAGTTAGGAGCAAGAATAATTTTTAAATTAATTTATACGGACTAAACAGTCTAAACGGACCTAATGGACTAAACTTATTTTAATGTCTTGCCTGTCATGACGGGGGGAAACAAACCAGACAAACCAGACAAACTTTAAAACATATGTAAAAAAAATTTACATCTGGAAATTTCGTTTATTCGGCTGAAAATAATCTAACGTATTCATTATAATAAAGTTAATGATCTTGTGGGTTGGTACAAAATTTGCTTTTAAATTAATAATTATCTATGATTAGAAGCAAAATGGCAAAAATATTCAGCAGGGTTGTCGTTATAAACATCATCTTTCTTATGGCTCTTTCAATTCCGTTGTTTAATTATTGGGAAGAGCAGGAAAAAATAGAGCAGAAATACGGCGGCGATTTTCGCGTGAAATCCTTTGAGAGTGAATTTAGTACACAGCTTGATCCAGCAAGCGCAGAGGCCCACATTTTTGTTATAGAGCAAATCTATGATGGATTGGTCAGGGTGGACAAGAACCTGAATATTGTGCCATCTTTAGCAGATTACTGGGAAATCTCTCCGGATGGAAAGAAATACACATTTTATTTGAGAAGAGGAGTTAAGTTTCACCATGGTGGGGAACTGTCGGCAGAAGATGTAAAATATTCTTTTGAGAGGCTCTTTGACGAAGAGATAGACTCTCCCAGCTTCCAATTATTCCTTGCAAGAGTGGAGGGAGCTAAAGATTTCCGAGAGAGAAAAACAGGAGAGGTGAAAGGATTTAAAGTATTAGATAAATACAAATTCGAAATTCACTTGGAAAAACCTTTTGTATCTACGCTTTATTTAATGAGTATGCATTTTTGCAAAATCCTTCCCTGTAATCTTGTCCTCAAACAGGGAAAAGGATTTTTTTCAAAGCCATCGGGTACTGGACCTTTTATGTTTGACTATTGGGTGAGGACTACAAGATTGGATATTGCCGGCGTGAGGCTAAAAAGAAACGAGGAATATTTCGGAGTGAAACCCCGTTTAGAAGTGGTGGAATTCTGTCCTCTTTTTACGCTTGATAATTTTTTAAAGGGAGAAATAGAATCCATTCCGGTCCTTTCAGATAAATTGCTTAAATCAGGTTATCAGATTTTCCAAGATGGCTCTCTTCACCAGATATTTCTGGGGATGAGCTGCCATATTCCTCCATTTGATAGGCCAATGGTCAGAAAAGCCATCTCATACGCCCTCAACAAGAGGGATATTGCTCGAGATACATATGATATGAGGTATGTGCGTCAGGTAACAAACAATTATATCCCTCCGAGATTGACAGGTTTTTTCCCTCGGGATGATGAAATGAGCTATGATCTTGAAAAGGCAAGAAGGATGCTTCGAAAGGCTGGTTTTACAATCAGGGAGGAATTCCCTCCTCTTACCCTTTTTCTTGATTTTCCGAGATCGGAGTTAAAGAATAAAATTTACAGAGCACTAAGAGAGCAGCTTGACTCTTTGGGAATAAAACTGAGAACAAGTTACTATAAAACTTTTGAGGAGATAAGGAGCCATAAAAAACCCTATTTGGTTTTATTAGGGAGAGTGATGAACTTTCCTGACCCTGAGGATATCATCCGACCTCTTTTTCTATCAAATTCTACGTTTAATGTTTTTGGCTATTCCAATCCTGAGCTGGATAAGCTTTTACAGGAAGCTGAAATTGAACGAAGCTGGACCAAGAGGATAGATCTTTTCCATCGAATTGAAAAAATTCTATTTTCGGATGTCCCTGCTGTTCCTCTTTTTTCCCATCAAAACAGAATTGTTATGCAGTCCTATGTCAGGGGTATTGAGGAGCCTCCTTTAGGTTTCCATTATTTTGATGTAAAAAAAATATGGCTGGATAAATAAGAGCAGAAAGGTGTTACAACGTATGTCCCTCCAGACAAAATTCATGGTCTATGTGGTAATATTGTTGATTGTGCTTGTAGTGTTGATTCTCTATATTATTGAGCATAGAGAAAGAATAGCGATTTTTGAAGAACAGAGGAGTAAAGGTGTATTAATAGCGAAAAATATTGCTCAATTGAACTTGCAAGCGTTTCTTCAATGGGATGAAGAAGGAATTGGAAAAAATATCGAAGAGCAAATAGATCAAAAACTTATATATGTAGTTTTTTATGGTCGCTTCAATAATCCTTTTGTGGCCTCTCGTTTTATAAAAGATTATGAGGAGATTTATCAATACAGCCGTCTGGGGGAGGATGTTGACGAGGAGAGTTACCTCTTTGAAACGAAAAAGCTGGTGGACAGAAACTCAGGAGAAGTTATGAGGATTCTTGAAATTGAAGTTCCGATTTTTGTTCCGCGTTCTCAGAGGAGGTGGGGTTCAATAAAAATTGGCCTTTCTATGAAAGATATGCTGGCAGAAAATCGAAAGACCCGGCTCATGATGGTTTTGATTGGTTGTGGAGGGCTTATGATAGGCATTCTGGGAGCAACTCTGCTCGCAAAAAGAATAACTGACCCTATAAAGAAATTAGTGGATGGAACAGTCAAGATATCCAAAGGAGATTTTTCTCAAAAGATTGATATTGATTCACAGGACGAGATCGGAAATTTAGCCCGAAGTTTTAATGAAATGAGCCGCCAGCTTCAATTAGCAAAGAAAAGGATGGAAGCGGCTAGCAGGAAGTTGATCCAGGCTGAGAAATTGGCTTCCATAGGCCGTGTTTCTGCAAGTATTGCACACGAAATAAGAAATCCTTTGACTTCTGTCAAGCTGAATATCCAAAAGCTTCTTGAGGGCAATCGGTTGGATAAAATAGAAAGGGATCATTTAGATATATCCCAGGAGGGGATAGGTCAGATAGAAAACTTTATTAAAGAGATGCTGAATTTTACTCGTGTTTCTGAGCTGAATTTGAATAGATTTTCTATCGAACAGATAATGGATGAATCTGAAAAAATGATGACTGATTCTTTGGAGTTGAAAAAAGCCGTGCTGGAGAAAAATTATCAAGAAGGTTTGCCTCAACTGCGGGTGGATGGGGACAGGTTGAGGCAGGTTTTCTTGAATGTCCTTCGTAATGCATGTGAAGCCATAGATGAAAGTGGGAAAATCAATATTTCGATCTCTCTTTTAGAAGAACGCCCAGGAAAAAGTATCAGGATTGAAATATTTGATGATGGTTGCGGGATTCCAGAGAAGGATTGTGAGAATATTTTTGAGCCTTTCTATACGACAAAATCTTCTGGAATAGGGTTGGGTCTGGCAAATGCGAGAAAAATTGTCGAACAGCATAAAGGCTCCATCAGAATCAAGAAAAAAGAAGGAAGAGGGGCTAATTTTGAAATTATTATTCCTTGTGAGGAAGAAATATGAAATCAATATTGATCATAGATGACGATCCTCTAATAAGAAAAACTCTTACTTCTCATTTCTCTAAAGAAGGCTTTGAAGTTCTCTTGGCCGAAGATGGAAGTGAAGGACTTCAAAAGTATGAGGAAAGTTTTCCTGATTTAGTCCTCCTGGATATTCGCCTTCCTGATATGGATGGCCTTGAAGCATTGAGAAAGATAAAGGAAAGGAAAAAAAATGCATGTATTATCATCATGACTGCTTATGACGATATGAAAACAACTGTAGAGGCAGTGAAGTCGGGGGCATTTGAGTATTTGGTCAAGCCCCTGGATTATGTTGAGCTGGATTTAACAATTGATAAAGCCTTTCAGATGAGAAACCTTGAGGATAAACTCAGTTATCTTGTAGAAGAAAAACAGAAAGAATACACTATCGATAACATAATCGGGCACTCTCCCCAGATGAGAGAGGTTTTTAAATTAATTGGGTCAGTGGCAGACACGAGAACCAACATTCTTATACAGGGGGAAAGTGGGACAGGGAAAGAATTAGTGGCTAAAGCTATACACTATAACAGTCCTTACAGTAGAGAGCCTTTTATTGTCATCAATTGTTCTGCCATTACTGACACCTTGTTGGAAAGCGAGCTCTTTGGCCATGTTAAGGGCGCATTTACAGATGCAGTTTATGATACCAAAGGAAAATTTGAGATAGCTGGGAAGGGGACCTTGTTTCTTGATGAGATTGGAGATATTTCAGTAAATCTTCAGTCAAAGCTATTGCGGGTAATCGAGACAAAAGACTTCATGAAAGTCGGTGGAGAGAAAATCGTAAAGACTGAAGCTAGAATAATTGCAGCAACCAACCAGAATTTAAAACTCTTAATTGAGAAGGGAACATTTCGGGAAGACCTCTACTATCGTTTGAAAGTGGTCGAAATAAAATTACCATCACTTCAAGAGCGAAAAGAAGATATTCCAGAATTAGTCGGCTATTTGTTAGAGAAGATAAACCGCCAGCTCCGAAAAAATGTAAGGAAAATTCCTCCTCATGTGATGAAGCTCCTGATGAATTTTCCCTGGAATGGAAATGTTAGGGAGTTGGAAAACGCATTAACCAGAGCCATCATCCTAGCAAAGGGAGATGTTATCCTCGAAGAAAATTTGCCTATTGAGAGAGGAGAGAAAAAATTGTTGTCCAAAGAGCATGTTTCCTTGAAAGAGATTGAAAAAAAATACATCCAGCATACCTTAAATACCACAAAAGGCAACAAGACACAAACCAGCCAAATCTTACAAATAAGCCGCCCCACCCTTGATAAGAAAATCAGGGAATACAAGCTTGACATTTAGAGTCTTGCTGTTTGATAGAACTTACAATGGTTCTTAATGTTTGAGGCTTTTTATACTAGCGTTGATTCTATCCGTAGCATAAATATCGAGTAAAATATGGGATGTATTCGATGGAGAAAACTTTAAAATTAGCATTGTTTTTATTTCTCTCTCTTTTTTTGATTTTGCCTTTTCTGGGGAATGATGCCAGGGCAGAAATTCATTCGGTAAACTCAGAGGAAAATTTAATCAAGAGCGACTCATTCTTTGCGGTCGGAATAGAGGGGCAAGAAAAAGCTTCTGAATCCTGGATGGGAATTTACATGGAGGGAATAAAGGTTGGTTACAGTTGTAATAAAGAAATGTTCTTCTCAAAAAATGGAAAGAGGTTTAAAAAAAACACCAGCGAATCATGGATGAAAGTTTCAAGATTAGGAGGGAATCCGATTGAGATAAGAACAATGCAAGAAGCACTGTATGATACAAATGGAAAGCCTTTGGAAATTCAAGTAAGTACAAAAATGTCGGAGAGCGAGACCGTAATGAAGGCAGAAGTAAGACCGGATAAAATTGTTTTCAAATCAGGTGAAAAAATTATTAGAAAGCTTCCCTATGAAGAAGATTTTTTCTTTGGAATTCCCGTTGAGAAAATTATTAAAGAAGGTTTATCGCCAGGAAAAAGTTTCGATTTTAAGATTTTGGATCTTCTCTCTCATTCTCTGGTCGAAAGTCGCTTTAGCGTCATCGGAAAGGAAGATATTTCAATCCTAGGTAAGAAAATGAATTTGTGGCATATGAAGACGGAAACTACCTTTGTTATTCCGATTACTATAGAGGAATGGATTGATGAAAGCGGGGAAAGCTGGAAGTCCATAACTGAGACAGGTTTTTTAACCTCAATATCCATCCGCATGTCAAAGGAAAAGGCTTTGGAAATTTCCGATGACAACTTTGACATTGCCTTTTCCTCGATCATTCGATCCAACATGATATTTGAAAATCCGCAGCAA
>DAOVDU010000018.1 GCA_030669305.1 Candidatus Aminicenantota bacterium | reverse complement strand
GGGCGGATAGAGGAAGCGATTAAAACCTTGGATGAGGGATTTGCGAATAATCCAGAAAAGTACGAAGTTGTTTCAAAATACGGTATTCTTTTGGTTAAGCACGGGAGGATGGATAAAGGGATTGAAGTGCTCCAAAAGGCGCTCTCTATGGTCGACTTTGACCCTGATGTTTGGATTCATTTGGGGATTGCGTACTGGCAAAAAGGGGAGTTTCAAAGGGCTCTTAAGCATTATGAGAAAGCGCTTTCCTTGGATGTCAACAATGCCATCATTTTTAATAATTTAGGCATGCTCTATTTTTCGATTTTTATGCAGACGAAAAACAGAGAGGATCATACACAATCCGCTGAGTATTTTAAAAAGGCTATCGGGTTCGACCCCAGTCTGGCTTCGGCTTATAATGGGCTTGGCAGCACATACAGAGTAATCGGAAGGATCGATGAGGCTATCAGTCTTTGGGAGAGATCATTGGAATTGGACCCGAATTTTGATTTTCCTGTTTACAACTTGGGATTAGCCTATTTTGAAAAAGGCAATAAGAATCAGGCCCTTAAATATTTCGAGAAATACCTTTCATTAAAAAAGAATACAATTTCCCCGAAAGAGCGGAGAGAAATAGAAGCCCTTATTCAAGAATGTAAAATAAGATAAACAGGAGGGAACTGACATACTGACATATGTCGTAAGCCGTAAATCGTAAAAGGTTTAAGGTTTAATGTTTAAGGTTTAAAGATGGATTATGGATTAGGGGGTATGGATTATCCATTTACCATTAAAAAACAAAATCTGTCTTGCCTCTTTGTCTTGCCTACTTAGATAAACTACCATACTGTTATACTGCCATACTGACAAAGAATAAGAAAATGGTGAATGGGAAATGGTGAATGGTTAATGGTAAATGGCTTTCTTGCCTTAAACCTTAAACCTTAAACCTTAAACAAGAGAGATCCAACTTATTGGATAAAATCCAATTTATTGAACTATAAAAGAGAAATTAGAGAAAAAAGAGATCCAAGAAAGAAGTTAAATTATTGATTTAATTATAGATAGAAAAAAAGGAGAATTTGGCATAGAACTTGCTTACTCTTTAGGTGAAGAATGAGGTCTATATTTTTACTATAAAGGAGGTGCGAAAAAGAGAGAGCAACAAAATGAAAGGGAATGGTAGGAGTGATATATGTCACTCCTGGGATTTGGGTTTTTTCCCCTAACAAAGGGGTAAAAAAAGGAGTTACAAATTGCGTAAATTATTAAGTCTTTTATTTGTTCTGCTGCTTTCTTGTTCGTTGATAGCCCAAGTAAGAACAGGAAATATCTACGGAACAGTTACAGATGAAGAAGGTAATCCTCTTCCTGGTGTGACTGTGACCTTAACCGGTAGTTTAACGGCTCCTCTCGTTAGTATCACCTCTGCTCGAGGAATTTTCAGGTTCCTTTCTCTTGCTGTTGCAAAAGATTATTCGATTAAGTGTGAACTTCAAGGATTCAATACAGAGATCAAAGAGAATATCATCGTTGTTCTGGGCGCAAAAGCTGAGATAAATGTCCAAATGGAACTAGGAACAATTGAGGAAGAAATCACAGTAACTGCAGTATCTCCTGTTGTCTCCACCAAGTCAACCACGATTCAGGAAAATGTGACGCGTGAAGTTCTGCAGTCTCTCCCATCAGCCAGAGACCCGTGGGTTGTTCTGCAAATGGCTCCCGGCGTAATAGTCGACAGGGAAAACATCGGTGGATCAGAATCTGGTCAGCAGACCTCTTACATGGCCAAGGGCGGCGGTTCCGACCAGTGGATTATGGATGGAGTCGTCATCACAGACCCCGCGGCTATTGCCTCACCGAGCTATTATGACTTTGATGCCTTTGAAGAAATAAACATCACTACCGGCGGTGCTGATGTTACTATTCAAACAGGAGGTGTTGCCATCAACCTGGTGACCCGAAGAGGAGGAAACAGGACAAGCATCGGAGGAAGATTCTACCTCACCGACCAAAAGTTCCAGGATGAAAACATCACAGATGCACTCATAGCTGAAGGAGTTCGGATGACCAACGTCGTCAGGAATATCAAGGACTACGGATTTAACCTTGGAGGTCCTGTCCTAAAGGATAAACTCTGGTGGTGGATGTCTGTCGGAGCACAGGATATCAAAACGACAACCCTCTACGGAACGGACGACGATACCTTGTTGATTAACTATGCGGCCAAGATCAACCTGCAGCTCATTCCTGCGAACAGGTTCGAGGCCTTTGCCCACATCGGACAGAAAGAAAAATGGGGAAGGTCTTCAAGCTATTCGTTCCCAGGCGGCTGGCACCAGACCGGTTCAGGTTATTGGGGAGGCCCGGTTTATAAACTCCAGGATGAGCACATGTTCGGTGACGATTTCTTTGTGTCTTTGAAGTTCTCTTATTCGGATGCAGGATTCAATCTGATACCCATGGATGACCTGGATCAGGAAGCCATGTGGATGCGTAACCAAGCAGGAGCCCAATGGGATAACACCTATTATGCCTTAAACTGTGATCGACCACTGTACCAGTACCAATTCCTGGCACAATATTTCAACGACGATCTTTTTGGTGCAAGCCACGAGATAAAAATTGGCGTGGATTATGCTAACAGGTCTACTTACAGCTATTGGAACCCTCCAGGCCAGTGTTTAGAGCGGTACAATTATAATACTCTCACAGTCGATATGGATGGGGATAACGTCCGTGACCTTGTTCCCGGCATCAAACGATTCGAATTCTGGAGAGGGTCATTCGACGACGCTACAGTCAAGGCTTTAGCTGCCTATTTCAGCGATACCATCACAACTGGACGATTAAATCTGCTTCTTGGAGCACGTTTGGATGTTCAAAGTGCCTTTCTTAATGCCCAGAATTTTTATGCTGCTCAAATTGATAAGAAGCCTTGGACAACCCATGTCTCTCCAGCAGCCGCCAGTGCTATGGATAGCGCCATGCCCGGCATCGCGATGGATGCGATAGACCCCGGATTTCAATGGGTTACTTTATCACCGAGATTAGGACTGACTTATGATATTACAGGCGACGGTAAAACAATCGCAAAACTATCCTATGCCAATTACGCAGACTACATGGGTCTCGGCTGGGCTATGTCCTACTTCAAGCCCGGCGGAACAGGCGGCTGGATGGATTTCTGGTGGTTTGACGCAGCAAACCTCGGTGGAAACGCAGATGGTATTGTCGATGTGACAGAACTCCACTGGACATATGCAGGGGATTATGCACCAAAACAGGTTTTTGATGCTGCTGGCAATTGGCTAGTCGACCCATGGGATGCTTATGGTTATATGTGGTCAGGGTTTGATATCGACAACCCGATGCAAACAACCGCTCCCCGTTACACCGTCGATGATGTAGGCCCCATGAGAACCCACGAGGTAATCCTGACATTAGAAAGAGAACTTTTGCCTGATTTTGGTGTGGCTTTGGACTTTTCCTACAGGTATTTTTACAACTTCAGCTGGTCGCTGCTGTGGGATGGAGAGAATGAGTCTAGTATAGAGAGCCAAGCCGAATACACACAAGCGATTGGCACTATTCCCGCTACTGTTGGAGGATACTCAACAGATGATGCTGCTGGACTGCCCTATTATCTCCGGAAAGCAGGTATTGGCTACAGATATGATCGTTACCTGGAGAATAGACCAGATTATCACCGCACATTCTGGGCCCTTGAGGCAAGGTTTAACAAGAGGCTATCCAACAAGTGGATGTTCAACGGTTCTATGACCTACCAGGATCAGAGGATACAATACGGAGACACAGGCTGTTTGAATCCCACAAACCTGTGGGCGGAAGACAACCACATCTATGCGCCTAACATGGGTGCGTCAAGCGGAAAGATCAATATGCAGGTTTTCTCCCACTGGCTGATTAAGCTATCTGGGCTCTACCAGCTCCCACTTGACTTTAACATCTCCTTTACTTTCAACGCGCGACAAGGAAATCCTATCCCACGCGGTTTTAACATCGTTGACTACAACGCCCCGAATGTTTACAACCAGAGCATCTGGGTCTTTACTAAAGAATTCGGCACAGAGAGGCTCCCCACATTCATGAATCTCAACTTGAGGTTAGAAAAAGTTATTCCAGTTGGAGATACAGGCAGGATCTATATGATGTTTGACCTATTCAATGTGTTTAACAGCGCGACCATGAACAGAAGATATGACTATCATTACGGAAATTACTATATGCACAACCAGTACTTAAGTGAGAATGCAACATGCGGTTTGGCAAATGAAATCTTAAACCCGAGAATTTTCAGGGTCGGACTGAGATTCCAATTCTAAGCAGTTAAGCGAAACACGTACGAGCACAAAGCCCCTCCCGCCTGAGGCGGGAGGGGCTTTTTTTTACCCCGTTAAAATGATAGAATATAGGTGGAGGAATGATATGAAAAAAGCAGGTTTTCTTTTGATCTTGATCTTTCTTGCCAGCAGTTTTCTTCTCTCCCAGGACTACAAAGGCAAGGCAAGAGTCTTTGGCTATGTCTTCGATGAAGAAGGCAACCCTATAGATGGAGTCAGTGTTAAACTTTTTTCCTTAAGGGCTCAAGGTGGCTTCACTGTAAAGACCGATAAAGATGGAAAATGGATCGCTTCCTGGATAAGGGGAGGTGGGTGGAATGTAGATTTTGAAAAAATCGGATACATGCCAAAAAAAATAAGCATAAATATTGTGACCTACGGCAAAAATCCCGAGGTGACAGTCAATTTGAAGAAAGTTGAAGGCTTGGTTATTACAGAAGATATGGAAAAAGATCTTGTCAGAGGAAATGAGCTTTTCGACCAAGGAAAATACGAGGAGGCCATACAAGCCTACGAGAAGATTCTAGAGGAATTTCCCGAGGCTTATATCATTAATAGAAATATTGGAAACTGTTTTTTTCAGCAGGAAAATTACGAAAAGGCAGAAGAATACTATAAAAAGATTTTAGAAAATGACCCCAAAAGTACAAGTGCCGTACTTGCTGTAGGAAATTGCTATAACAACCGTGGGGAGAACGAGAAATCTCTGGAATGGTACAGAAAGATCGAGTTTGAAAAGCTTGATGACCCGACGGTTTTGTACAATATCGGAACAAGTTTTACTAACAGCTCTGAACATCAGGAGGCATTAAAATACTATAGGAGGGCCGTAGAGACCCAGGATGATTTTCTCGACGGTATTTACCAGTTGGGCCTGACGTATTTGACCTTGGGAAGCTTTCCAGAGGCTTTAGAGACTTTTGAAAAATATGTAACAAAAGACCCGAATTCAGAACGTGCCACCCAGGTGAAGGGTTTTATCGAATATTTAAAAAGAGAGTCGGAGAGAAATAATCGTGTTTGATGAGAAAGGATTCATCCAAACAGTTGAATCCAAAATTTCAAAAAAAGCAGTCAAACATGGGATTAAGACCGTATTCATTCTTTTTATTTTCTCTCTGGTATGCTGCGGGGTTTCAACAAAAGTTGATCTTGACCCAGATAGCCGCGATTTTTACGAAACAGCCCGCCTGATCATGACAAAACAGGAGAAGAAGATTTTTGCTCATCTTCCGGATGAAGAGTCAAGAAAGGAATTTATCAAAGATTTTTGGGAGAAAAGAAACCCTGATTCAGAAACAGAGGAGAACGAATTCAGGGAAGAATTTTATAGGCGTATCGAATACGCCAATGCACGTTTCAAGGAGGGTATGCCTGGGTGGAAGACAGACCGGGGAAGGATATACATCTATTTCGGCGCACCGGATCAAGTCGATATGAGGCCTATGCTTAGCCTTACTGATGAAATGGGACGCATTAGGGAAGCAAGAGGCTATTTGGTCTGGAGCTATTATCGCTACGGTTTTGCTATTCTGTTTCTCGATAAAAGAGGAGACGGTTCCTATGTCTTTGATCCTTATTATGGAATTGGCGGAGATTTTTTTAATGCTCTCGAGAGGGCCAGGTTTGGTTTGCCTCCCAAAACACAAGATCTTGAAAAGAAGTTCTTAGATTTTGATTTGGAGTATAATAAAGAAAAAAAGGAAATCTTGATTTCCATTCCTGTCAATACTTTGACGTTTGTAAGTGAGGATGACCTTCTCAAGGCCGATTTTGATTTTAAGTTTTTTGTTTACAGGAAAAAAAATACAGAAAAACAGAGCTTCCGTGAGAGCAGACATTTCGAAATGCCTGAAGAGAAGGTCGTCAAATTAGAAAACATCGAGTTTGCTTTCTCTTTTCCTGAATTAGGACCTGGTAATTATTATGTCGATGTAGTTGTCATCGGCAAACCAGATATCGGCAGGGCGAGAAAAATTTTTGAGATCAAAGTCAGAAATTCAGTTAGTCAATTAGTCAGTTAGTCAGTTTTTTTTGTTAATCTCAATGAATCTATATCGCTTATAAAAGTGTTATAAATAAGTAGTAAGGTAACTTATCAATAAGTGTGGGTAGATTATATTTGTGACTAATCGCTGGATTCCTGCTCCCCGCTTTCGCGGGGACAAGTTTACACCTGCGAAGCTTGTGCCCGCGAAGGCGGGTAGCAGGTGCAGGAATGACAGACACTTACACTCGATCGTCATTCCCGCGGAGGCGGGAATCCATAGCTACTACCTCCAATTATTGAGAACTTACGTAGTAAGGTGTTAAAGGATTGAGGGTATGAGATATAAGATATTAAGAATTTCAATTTTTTCTCTTTTGATAAGTTGTTTGCTTTTGCCAGGACAAAAAATCAAGCAAAAAGACCTCCCCCAAAAGTACCAAGAATTTTTGAACATCACAAAATACATAATCCTTCCTCAGGAAAAAGATGTTTTTATGCAGTTGGTAACTGACAGAGAAAGAGACATTTTTATCGTAACTTTCTGGAAGCAAAGGGATCCTACCGCCGGCACCGCCCAAAACGAATATAGAGATGAGCACATAAAGCGCTTCCAATATGCCAATAAATTTTTTCGGCGGGGGTCTCCAAGACAAGGGTGGATGACAGATATGGGCCGGTTTCATATCATTTTAGGTCCTCCGGTCTCAATCGAGAGGTTTGAAGGGACAAAAGGCATACATCCCGTTCAAGTCTGGTATTACTACGGGGACCCAATAAAAGGCCTCCCTCCTCATTTTGCTATCGTTTTTTTTAAAAGGGGTGGTGCAGGAGAATGGAAGCTGTATGACCATCTGGCCGACGGACCACACCGGCTATTAGAACAAAGCACATTTCTTGATACAACGAATTATATGGAGTTATTCGAAAAAATCAAAGAGCTTGCGCCAACTCTTTCCTTTGTATCCCATTCAATGATTCCTGGCGATATTCCCTTCAATTATCAACCGTCTCCTATTAATAACATCTATATGGCCAGTATTCTGGATTCACCGAAAAAAGACGTCAATCCCAGTTATGCCACCAATTTTCTCGAATATAAAGGAATGGTAAGCACAGAATACATGACCAATTACATAGAAAGCAGTACACAAGTAGCTTTGATTCAAGATCCTCTAACAGGGCTGAATTTCATGCACTTTTCCATAGCCCCGAACAGCATATCTGTCGATTATTTCGAGCCAAAAGACCAGTATTTTTGCAACTTTTCAGTTAATGTGAGTTTAAGAAAGGAAGAAGATATCATTTTTCAGTACACAAAAGATTTCCCTTTTTATTTTTCCCCAGAAAATCTCGACATCATAAAAGGAAACGGGGTTGCCATCGAAGATTCCTTTCCTGTGATCGAAGGGAATTATGAGTTGACCGTTCTCCTTCAGAATTCTGTCGGAAAAGAATTCACAATATTTAAAGAACAGATTGAGATTCCAGAAGATTCAGGCGTGCCTCAGGTTGGCGGCCCTTTTTTGGGCTATAAATTCCAATCATTCCAGAGCGATGTTCATATTCCTTTTAAGGTATTGGACAGAAAACTTGTTGTCGACTCCAAAAAAACATTCTCCTCTTCTGATAATGTTTCTTTGCTTTTTATTCTCTCCAATGTCGATCAAAGTTTGTGGGATGAGGGGAAGGTTATTATACTTCTAAATGGGCTTAAAGAGACGAATCCCTCAAAAAAGTCTTTTACTTTGCAGTTAAAGGATTATCCTTTTAGGAGAATATTGAGTATTACTCACTCTTTTCCTGCCAAAGATCTGTCTCCGGACTATTATAATGTCACACTGGGCTTGATCGATAAAGACGGAAAAACGGTTGATGAAAAAACCAGTAATTTCATCGTTTCACCCTTGGATGTAATCTCCCATCCCATCGCCCATGCAAAGTCTTTCCCCTTATCCAGCAGTTTTCTATATTTCTATATGCTGGCCCGCCAGTATAATCGAGTTGAAGAGTATGAAAAAGCTGAGAATAATTATGAAAAGGCTTTTAAGATGAATCCTGATTATAAGAAGGGATTTATCGAGTATGCACATTTTCTTCAAAAAATTAAGAAATTCGAAAAAAGTTTGGAATTGATTGAGACGATAAAAGAAGACCAGAAGCTTAGATTCGAATATTATCTTGTGAAAGGAAAAGCATACATGGGGATGGAGCAGTATGAAGAGGCTATTGAGGATTTGCTTGAAGGGAATAAAATATACAACAGCGATACAAGGCTTCTGAATTCTCTCGGCTTCTGCTACTACAAAACAGGTGAGAAGGATGAGGCTCTAAAAGTCCTAAAAGCTTCTCTGCAGTTGAATCCCGGGCAGGAAGGAATTAAAAAGCTAATCGATGAGATAGAAAAAGGACGCGATTAGGTTTTTATTTCAAAGTCAATTGTTCTAGTTATTGAATTTCCTGAGGTTTTATCTGTAATCTTTAGTGAGAGAGTGTAGGAACCAGGTTCTAGGTCACGAGTTTCTTTCTTTTCTCCTTCTTCAGATTTTATAAGAACAGTCTTTTTCATTGGTAAAGGTTGGCTGATAAGGGGGGAATCATAAATTTGAGGTTGGTAACGGATTTGTATTGCTTCTCCTTTATAGACTTCGTAGTTGATTTCAATATCAAATTTCCCTTGCTCGTTCGGCTTAGCTCCTAAAATAAAGAAGAAAAGATCCAGGTTATCCTTGGGAGAGAAAAGGTTTTCGAGGTTTGGTACGATCTGAAGGATGGAGTATGTGAAGAAGCCTTTGTGAATCTGTACCTGTGCTTCCGGAGCTGACATTTGTTCAATGTTTTTTACGGAAAAGATGGGAGTGGTATCTAGTTCTCCAGAGGATGAGAGTACGTTGGGGAGGGAGAGCTCGTAGTATTGCGTTCCGATTTTATCTAGATTATTAGAAGTAATAGCAGTGGATAAAAGATAATCTCCTGGGGGAATTGGATATCCGAAGGAGTAGATTTCTTCCTTATCAGGTTCGTAAGAAACACCATCCACTTCGAGATTAAAAGGTATATAGATTTCCTTTACAAGCTCTCCAGGAATGTTGTCTTCAAGCTTATTAAATTGGAGAAAGACATTGGCTTTGGCATTTAATTTGTTTGGCGTAGTTTCAAATATAGATTGAGCCTCCTCTTCTTTTTCCTGTTTTTTCTTTTGACCTTCTATATCGGAAGTGAGAGAAGCGAAGCCAAGGTCGGAATTTTTCACTTTAAAGAATATAATGACGTGTATGTTTTGTTGGGCTGGAAGATAAGAGTGCTTGATGATTGTGAACGGGATGTCCAGACGGGGCTGCCGTGTTTGAATTCCTTCTTGTATGGCAGTTTTGACTGTTTCTGGAATGATAATAGCAGTGCTTTGTTCTTGTTTCTCTTGACTCTTTTCTTGAGCGCTAGGACTCAGTGGCAGGACCAGACTCAATAAAAGTACTAAAGAGAGAGCTGATACTATGAGGTTTTTAATTTTCATGTTTCCTCCTCGAAATATTAGCATGCACGTATCATGCCAATATGGCATTTCTCTGGACGTTTATGTTTTCTAATGAATTATGTTATTAAGGCTGTAAAAACTTTTTACGCCAGAGTAAAAAATTAATATAGCAGAATCGAATTTTTTTTTCTACTTAAATTAACCTAAACAAACCCATACCAACTTAGACTGTACCCGGCTGGATTGCTACTAACGCTTTCGTTTCTGGTATTTATTGACTGCATTCTGGTGTTCCCGAAAGGTGAGGCTGAAGTGATGACTGCCGTCATTCTTTGAGACGAAATAAAGGAATTTTTCGTTGGCTGGGTAAAGGGCTGCCTTGAGCGAGTCCTTCCCTGGATTGGCTATAGGGCCTGGAGGAAGGCCCGGATAGATGTATGTGTTGTATGGGGAGTCATACTTCAAGTCTTTTGTTCGCAGCCGGCCATCATATCTTCCTTCTTGTTTGAGGGCATAGATAATAGTGGGGTCGCAGTCTAGTTTCATGTTTATCTTTAAACGATTGTGGAAAACAGCAGAGACAAGCTCCGTTTCTTCTGGAAGAGATGTTTCCTTCTCTATCAATGAAGCAAGAATCACAACTTCCCTTGGGGTCATTCCAATTTCTTCGGCTCTTCTTTGCCATTTTTTGCTGAAGACCTGCTTGAACTGCGAGACCATGACGGAGACAACGTCTTTTGCTTGCGTTCCTTTTGAAAAATGATAGGTCTCTGGGAAAAGGTATCCTTCAAGACTCGAAGCTTTTTTGTCCAATAAAATGATAGGTTCTGTATCAGCAGAGGTTTTAAGGAAATCCTCCTCATCGATGAAAAGAAGGGATTGCAGGTGAAATGCGATTTCCTTTCTTGTCAGCCCTTCCGGGAAGGTGATGGAATGAAGAAAGGTTTTTCCTTCTGTGAGCGTGGAGAGAACTTTCTTTGTGGATAAGGGCAGCTGGAAAGCATATTCTCCGGCCTTTAGGCTTTTAGTGAAAAAAAAGATTTGGTATCCGAGAAGAAAGGCCCTTTTTTTCGAAATGACTCCTTGTTCCTGGAGGATTTGAGCAATTTGCTTTACACTCGTTCCACTCTCAATATTAACAAATTGTGTTTTCGGCGAACATTTTGGGGTAATATAAAATTCGAATGAAAACCAGGTTGAAAGGAGGAGGAGGATAACTGCGGCCAAGAAGAGAGCTTTTTTAATGATGTTTATGAGCATTGGATTTCTTTCTTTTACTTTCCAGATAAACTGAAAGGATGATAGCTGCTGAGATTTGGTCTTTTAATTTTTTTTTCTTTTTGCCGCTGATCTTTTGCTGATTGAGAATGTTAAGAGCCTGTTTTGTAGTAAGCCGCTCATCCCATAAGACAATAGGAAGTTTCAGCGCATTTTCCAGCCAGGAGGCAAACTTTTGAGTCTTTTGTACACGTGTGCCTGGAGTGCCGTCCATTCTCAGAGGGAGGCCGATGACGATCTCTTCTATTTCGTATTTCGATACCAGGTCTTTGAAATATTTTTTGTCTTCTTCCTCGTTTTTAACTCGATAGCTTCCAAGTGCTTGAGCTGTTATCAATAGTTTATCGCTTACCGCCAAGCCGATGTTCTTGTCTCCGAAATCTACTCCTAATATTCTCATGGAATTACTTTTCTTTTCTTCTTCTTATGTCTTTCAAAGCCCAGTTCTATCAGCTTTGATAGAAGCCGTGGATAAGGAGTGCCGCTTACTTCCCAAAGTTTGGGATACATGCTGATTTCTGTGAAGCCTGGAATTGTGTTGATCTCACTCACGAAAATTTTTCCTGTTTTTTCCTCCAGGAAGAAATCTACTCTTGCCATTCCTGAGCAGTCAATGGCTTTGTAGGCCTCTATAGAAAGTCGCTGAATTTCTTTAGTGATTCCAGAAGCAAGGTCTGCGGGTATTCCAAAAGATGTCTTCCCTTCAATGTATTTATCGCTATAATCATAAAATTCTCTGCAGGGAATTATTTCACCGGGGAGCGAAGCTTTAGGGTTATCGTTTCCTAAAACACTGCATTCTAACTCGCGTCCTTGAATTCCCTGTTCCACTAATATTTTTCGATCATACTGGAAAGCTGTTTGAAGAGCAGATTCAGTCTGGGCAAAATCTTTATTTTTCGTGATTCCCACACTTGACCCCATATTAGCTGGTTTGACAAAAAAAGGAAGATGAAATTCCTTTCTGATTTTCGCAAGAATCGATTCTCTTTGCTCTATCCAGTCTTTCTCTAAGACAATAATGTGCTTGACTACAGGTAAATTTCTTGCTTTGTGGAGTGTTTTTGCCACTGCTTTGTCCATTCCCACTGCAGAAGCCAGAACAGTGGCCCCTACATACGGCACATCAGCTATTTCGAAGAGTCCTTGGATAGTCCCGTCTTCCCCGTATGGTCCATGGAGAACAGGGAAATATATATCGGCCTCTATGGCCTTAGATGTTGATTTTTTTGCCCATGGGATGAAGGAGGAAAAAAGGCCTTCTTTTAAATCAGGCGGGGCAAGGAGGGGGGAGTCAACAATTCTCCAGTTTCCCTCTTTATTAATGTAGATGGAAGTGATTTCATATTTTTTTTTGTCAAGATTGTTGTAGATTGAAGCAGCAGAGATGAGAGAGACCTCATGTTCGGCTGAACGCCCGCCAAAGAGAAGAGCAATTTTTATCTTTTGAGCTTTCACTTTTCCATCACAGGATTAAATTTTATAGAAATAATGGTCTATTGTCCAATGTTGAAAATGGCAAGACAAGCAAGACAACGCTTTGCTGGCAAGACAAAGAGGCAAGACAGATTAATTTTTTTCTCCATTCACTATTTTCTTACTTTGTCAGTAAGTCAGTACAGCAGTATGACAGGATAGGAATGGTTAATGGTAAATACTGTTATATTGTTATACTGCTAAACTGCTAAAGAATAAGAAAATAGTTAATGGTTAATGATAAATGGATAATCCATACCCCCTAATCCATAATCCATCTTCAAACCTTAAACCCGTTCCGGCTCACGGCTTACGATTTACGGCTTACGAATATTGCCTTAAACCTTAAACTTTAAACCTTAAACTGGTTTATCTCCCCCTGTCATTGCGGGGCTCGAAGAGCCGTGGCAATCCCAGAAAAGCCTGTCTGTTCTCAAAAAGAAAGCCAGATATACGACTAAAGATGAGAGAAAATAAAATAATTGGTTTAAGGCTTAAAATAGAAGGTTTGAGGCAATTACTGAACAGATCGAACAAACTGCATAATTGTATTGACAGAGTGCATTGAGCTTAATATAATAAGTAAAAAATTATAGAGAGTGAAAAAAAGGCAAGAGGTACTACAGTGAAAAATTTAGCCTTCCAAAAAATCGGGAAAATTCTTTTTTCTTTGGTCTCAATTTTTCTTCTCATCCTTTGGGGAGGAGGACTCCAGTCAGATACTTATCAAAGTACGCAAGAGCAGGAGTATGAAATCGAGAAGGCGAAGATATTCCAGGATATCTATGCTCTCATATCTGAATCAGACCTTTATTGTTCTTTTTTTGTGCTGGATGAAGAAGGCCCAGATATCAAGATAATCGGGGCTGAAAGGGAGTATGAAAGAGTTCAATTTAACGATGGGGATATTGTATATATTGACAAAGGAAGGGAAGATGGACTTGAAGTAGGGCAAGTTTTCTTGGTGCTTGATATCGGACCAAAAATAAAAGATTTTGGCCCCCTCGTATACAAAAGAGGGAGAGTACGTGTTGTTGCTTTGGAAGAAAATGGGGCATCGGCAAAGGTAGAGAAATCTTGCGGACAGATAATGCTAGGTCATTTTCTTGTTCCCTTTGAAGAGAAGGAAGGCCGTATGGGCAAGGATTTAGGTTATAATATTCCTCCTCATGAGGGAGAAGGATTAATCGGACAGATAATATATTTACAGAGGGAATTTAAACAGATCGGGAGTGGCCATTGGGCTCTGATTGATCTTGGAGAGAATGATGGTATCCAGATAGGACAGCAATTGGTTACCTACAGAAAGATTAAGGAGGGTGTTCCCCTCCAGATTTTTGGCAATATGGTTGTTATCGATGCCCAGAAGAGAACCTCGACAATAAAGGTCCTTTCCTGTAAGGATGCCTTGAGAATAGGCGATCTGGTCAAAATACGAACAAACTAAGTCGGTCTATTCGGTTTATCTGAGTTTATCTAGTTTATCTAGTTTATCTAAACAAAGAAACTGTTATACTGTCGTACTGCCAAAGAATAAGAAAATGGGGAATGGGCAATGGGGACAAGGAGAGGGAGAGAGAGGGACAGGGTGAAATAAACTTAAAACTCAAATCTCAGAACTCAAAACTGGATAAGAAGTAAAGAGTGAGGAGTAACGGGTTTAAGGTTGAAGGTTTAAGGTTTAAGGCAAGAGAGAACGGCCGGACTGAATAGACCGATTATATGTCTTGCCTTATTGTCTTGCCAGCAAGGCGTTGTCTTGCCCTTTAGTTTGTCTTGCCTACTTAGATATACTGCCATACTGCCAAAGAATAAGAAAATGGGGACAAGGGGATGGGGAGACAAACTTAGATAGACGGAATAGACGGAATAGACCGAACAGACCGTTTAGTTATTGACAGAATCTACAGTTTTTGGTAGTTTAACCCAGGAGCTTAAAGCGTTGTAAGCAGGACAGAGCGGGCGTAGTTCAGTGGTAGAACGTCTGCTTGCCAAGCAGAAGGTCGTGGGTTCAAATCCCATCGTCCGCTCCAGGTTAACATTTTTTTATTCAATGAGTAATATGGCGCGGTACCCAAGTGGCTAAGGGAGAGGTCTGCAAAACCTTGATTCGTCGGTTCGAATCCGACCCGCGCCTCCAACACCATGGTTAATCTAGTTTGTCTAAACCAGACAAACCAATAGTATTTGACATATGAAAATAAAAATTATATAGTTTTAGAAACTTTTGCTTAAAGGAGGACATGAATGGACTTAGTCTCTCGAGCACAACAGATCATATTAAAACCAAAAGAAGAATGGATTAAAATCAAAGAAGAGGAGATTTCTATCCAACAGCTTTTCACTTCATATGCAGCGATCTTAATAGCGATCCCTTCAATAGCTCAATTCATAGGGCAGAGTCTTATCGGTCGAAGGATTCCCTTTATTGGGTGGTATAGAATCGGGATAGGAACGGGTCTTCTCTATGCTATTCTTTTCTATTTATTCTCTCTCGTTTCAGTTTATGTTTTTGGTATTATCATAAACGCGTTAGCCCCGACTTTTTCTTCTAAAAAGAACCAGGCTAATGCCATGAAAATTGCGGTCTTTAGTTTGACTCCTGCATGGGTGGCAGGAGTTCTTTACATCATCCCTTTCTTAGGCATCCTGGTATTTTTGGCCAGCCTTTATAGCATATATTTACTCTATTTGGGATTTTCCACTCCCCTAATGGATACTCCTAAAGAAAAAGTTGTTGGGTACTTAGTAGTAAGTGTTATTGTAGTTATTGTTCTGATGGCTGTGATAATGATTATTTTAGGTGCTATTTTTGCAGTCGGAGCCTACAGAGCTATTTAATTCCTGCATAATCCTTAAAAACGCATTTTGTGGAGAGGCTGATTTTATTATCGGTCGGCCTATGACTAAATAGTCAGCTCCTTTTTGGATGGCAAGTGACGGCGTCATGATTCTCTTTTGATCATGGGCTGCAGCCCATGAGGGCCGTATCCCAGGGGCAACAACCAGGAAATCAACACCAAACTCTTTTTTTATAATCTCTATTTCTTGAGGGGAACATATGATTCCATCCACTCCTTCTCTTTTGGCCAATCCAGCCAGCCTGAGAACCTGATTGCTTGTGTGAGGTTCCATCCCTATCTCTTTCATCTGCTCATCTTTTAGGCTTGTTAAGATGGTTACAGCTAGAAGAAGAGGCTTTTTAACATCTTTTTTTTGTGCTTCCTTCAAAGCTGCCTCTGTGGCTCTGGCCATCATCTCGCGCCCTCCAGAAGCATGAAGAGTGATCATATGAACATTATGCCTTACGGCAGCTTTTACTGCTTCCGCAACAGTGTTGGGGATGTCATGAAGTTTGAGGTCCAGGAAGGTCTTTTTTCTTAAACTGTGAATTTTTGCAAGCAGAGACGGTCCTTCGGCTGTAAATAGTTTCAGTCCGACTTTAAAGATTTCGGCCCCATCGATCTGTTTGACGAGTGAAAGAGCCTCCTCCTTTGTATCAACATCGAGTGCAACAATTATTCTTTTGGCAAGTTCCATGGTTTTGTTTAAGTTTATCTAAGTTTGTCTGGGTTTGTCTAGGTTAATTTAAGTAGGCAAGACAGATTTTGTTTAAAGTTGAATGTTTAAGGTTTAAAGTAGCATTGTTACCTTAAACCATTAAAATTCTTGCCTTAAACATTAAACCTTAAACCTTAAACCATTTAAATTCTTGCCTTAAACCTTAAACCATTAACGGCTCACGATGTTTACTGCGTGATTAATGTTCCTACGATCTCTTCTATCTTTTTTATCCCATTCTTTACACAGTATTCCTCGAGTTCATCGATAATTCTTATCGTAGCTTCGGGATCAACAAGATTAGCTGTTCCTACCTCTACTGCTTTTGCTCCTGCAATTAAATATTCAAGAGCATCCGAGCCAGACATAATTCCTCCTAAACCGATCACGGGAATCTTGACACAGCTTGCTACCTGATAGACCATCCTCAGTATAATGGGCTTAATAGCAGGTCCGCTGAGCCCGCCAAAAATATTTGCCAATTTAGGCCTTCTTGTTTCCACGTCTACAGCCATTGCAAGGAATGTGTTGGCAAGAGAGATAGCATCTGAGCCTGCTTCTTGTGCACTTAATGCAATTTCCACAATATCGGTAACGTTGGGAGAAAGCTTTGTGATTACAGGTCTCAGGCTGATTTTTTTGACAAGGCTGACTACAGTATATGTGTTCTCAGGGCTAAGCGCCGGACAGAGTCCTCCCTTTTTTGTATTTGGACAGGATATGTTCAATTCATAAGCTGAAATGCCTTCTTTTTTGTTCAGAAAATCTACTACTGAGACATACTCTTCCTCGTATTCTCCGCATACATTGACGATTATAGCTGTATTGTAGTCTTTCAATCGGGGGAGGATTTCTTCTGAAAATCTTTCGACACCTATTCCTTGCAGGCCGATGGCATTTATGAGTCCGCTCGCTGTTTCGGCTAAACGGGGAGGAGGATTTCCTTGGCAGGGTGAATAATAAAGGCCTTTGACCACAATTCCTCCCAGTTTGTCCAGGTTGATAAATGGGCTGAACTCAAGTCCGTAGCCAAAAGTTCCGCTTGCTGCAATGACGGGGTTCTTAAGCTTGAGGAAACCTAAATCAATTGATAAATCTGTCATTTGTCCCCTTCTTTCCAGATAATCTCATCTGCGGAAAAAACCGGGCCTTCTTCGCAGATTTTTACCCATTCTTCTTTATTGCCTCTCCTTATCTTCCTCACACAACTCCAGCAGGCTCCAAATCCGCACCCCATAACCGATTCAAGGGAGAATTCTGCAGGAATTTTCTTTTTTTGTGCTATCTTTGCAATTTTTGCCATCATGGGCTCTGGACCGCAGGAAAAGATATGAATCGGAGTAAATATTTCGAGTTCTGCTTTGAAAAAATCAGTGATGAGTCCTTTAAAACCGAAAGATCCGTCATCGGTTGAAAAGAAAGTATCAAAGCCAGCTTTTTTCAATTTATCTTTAAGTGGAAGGTCGGCAAGGGTTTTTCCTCCATAGAAGATTCTGATTGAGGCTCCAAGAAAGCTGAGTCTTTGGGCTAGAAAATAAAGCGGAGCAATTCCTCTTCCCCCGCCTATGATAGTAACATCTTTTTCTTTAAAATGATCATTAAGATTAAATCCTTTTCCCAGGGGGCCCAAGATATCAAGAGTATCATTTGTTTTTTTCTGACTCAGAAGCGATGTTCCTAGACCTGAGCTTAGGAAGAAAATCTCAACATTTCTTCCGTCTATAGAATGGATGCTGAAAGGGCGCCTTAACAGGGGGTGGGAATGTTCGGTTATGCGGACCATGATAAACTGGCCGGGCTGGCCTTCAAGAGCGATTTTTGGGGATTCCAGAGATAGAAGGTGGTAGTCCTTCCAGCTTTCTTTACGAACGATGCAGGCTTGAGGGTCTTTAATCATGATAATTACTTGAAATTACTGAGATAAAAATATCAGAATATATATCCGATGGCAACAAAAAAGTACCAACAAAAACTTTGACAACTCAATTCCATTCTGCTAATAATCAAATTTCTTCTTTTTTGGAATAATTTCTGGAGGGAATTATAAATGAATATATCCAAAAGAGGCTTGGAGATTCAGGAATCCCCGATCAGGAAACTGAAACCTTTTGCCGATAAAGCGCAAGAACGGGGTATTCATGTCTTTTTTATAAACATTGGACAGCCGGATATTCCTACGCCTCAGCCTGTATGGGAAGCCCTTAAGAACTATGATGAAGATGTGCTGAGCTACGGCCCTGCGCAGGGATTTCTGGAACTGCGGCAGGCCATTGCTGATTATTTTGTTGCTTACAGTATTCCTTTGACTCCGGAAAATGTCATCATAACTATAGGTGGCTCTGAAGCCATCCATTTTTCTTTCTGTGTTGTAGCTGATCCAGGCGGAGAGATCATCATTCCCGAGCCCTTTTATACCAATTATAATGGCTATGCTTCCTTTGCTAACGTGAAGATTGTACCTTTGACCTTGAGTGTTGAAGATGGATTCCGGCTTCCTCCTGCAGAGGAAATTGAGGCTAAAATAACGCCAAAAACAAGGGCAATACTGCTTTGCTCTCCCAACAATCCAACCGGGACTGTTTACACGCCAGAGGAGCTGGAGAGGGTAATTTCTGTTGTTGAAAAACACGACCTCTTTCTAATCGCAGATGAAGTCTACAAGGAGTTTGTTTATGATGGAGCGTCTCACAAAAGCATCTTGGAATATGACGAAATAAAGGATAGGGCAATAGTTGTTGACAGCATTTCCAAGCGCTTCAGCTGCTGCGGGGCACGAATAGGGGCAGTCATAACCTGGAACAAAGATATCTTTCAGTCAATTTTGAAGTTTGCTCAAGCAAGGCTTTGTCCTCCCTCTATTGAGCAAAGCATCGCTCTTGCCGCTTATCGAATGGAAAGAGATTATTTTGTGCCGATAAGAGAAGAATATCAGAAACGGAGAGATGTTCTGTATGAGGGCTTAAAAGACATACCCGGAATTGTTATGCATAAGCCTCAAGGAGCTTTTTATATAATCGTCAGGCTTCCAATAAAGGATTGTGAACATTTTGTGAGATGGATGCTTACAGATTTCAATCTTGGAAACGAGACGGTTATGGTTACTCCAGCCCAAGGCTTCTATTCATCTTCCGGCAAGGGCAAAGATGAGGTAAGAATTGCCTATGTGCTTAAGGAACAGGATTTGAAACGGGCTATTCATGTTTTTAAAGAAGGATTGAATAAGTATTTGAGTCTTTTCTCTAAATAATCATTAAGTCTAAGTTTATCTAAGTAGGCAAGACAAACTAAAGGGCAAGACAACCTTCGTGGCAAGACAGATTTTGTTTAAAGTTGAATGTTTAAGGTTTAAAGTAGCATTTTTACCTTAAACATTAAACCTTCAACCTTAAACCATTTAAATTCTTGCCTTAAACCTTAAACCTTCAACCTTAAACCCGTTACGGCTTACGATATATATAAGTATAACAGTATAGCAATATGGCAGTATAGCAATTCCCTCCATACTGAAAATAGTTAAACTAGGTTGTGGTGCCACTTGAATTTTGGTGTAGTTGAGTTTATATTAAATGGTTAACTAAAAGAGGAGTTAACTGAAAAGGAGTTGAATAATGAGTAAAAAATACGTGTACTTTTTCGGAAAAGGAGATGTTGAAGGAAACAAAGATATGAAGGATATCCTTGGAGGCAAGGGAGCAAATTTGGCTGAGATGGCAGGAATCGGCATGCCTGTACCCTCTGGCTTTACCGTTTCAACAGAAGTTTGTAGTCTATTTGCTAGGCTGGATAACAAGATTCCCTTAGAGGTTGATGAAGAGATACTTCTTAATCTAAAGAAACTGGAAGATGTTACACAGCAAAAATTTGGAAGGGAAGATAATCCTCTTCTTGTATCTGTACGTTCAGGAGCAAAGATTTCAATGCCAGGTATGATGGATACTGTTTTAAACCTCGGGCTCAATGATAAAACTCTTAAAGGATTGGCAAAGAAGAGTGGCAACAGGAAGTTCGCATGGGATTGTTATCGCCGGTTGATACATATGTTTGGGGATGTTGTCTTGGATATTCCCAAAAGAAAATTTGAAGAGATCCTGAAAAAGAAAAAACAAGAAATAAAAATCAATAATGATTTCGAACTCTCGGAAAAAGCCTTAGAAGAACTCGTCTCTGCTTATAAGAAACTAATCAGGGAAGAGTCAGGAAGAAGATTTCCCCAGGATGTTATAGAACAGCTCTTAATGGCCATCTCTGCTGTTTTTAAATCCTGGAACAATCCTCGAGCAATCACTTACCGGAGGTTGAATTACATTCCCGATGACTTGGGTACTGCGGTCAATATCCAACAAATGGTTTTTGGAAATATTGGAGCAAAATCAGCCACTGGGGTCGGGTTTACTAGAAATCCTGCGACAGGAAAGGATGAGATGTATGGTGAGTATCTTTTTAATGCTCAGGGAGAAGATGTTGTAGCAGGCATTCGAACCCCTTCTCCTATTAATTTATTAAAAAAGGAGATGCCTAAAGCCTATAAAGAATTGAGGGAAACTACGAACAGATTAGAGAAGCACTACAGAGATGTTCAAGATTTTGAATTTACAGTTCAAGAGGGGAAACTCTACATGCTTCAGACACGCAGCGGAAAAAGAACGGGACAGGCAGCAGTAAAGATTGCTGTGGATATGGTCGAGGAAGGTTTGGTTAGTAAAGAAGAAGCTCTTTTAATGGTTGAGGCTGAGGCTCTAAACCAGCTTCTGCACCCTGTCTTTAGTGCAAGAGAGAGAAAAAAACATAGAATTCTAGCTAAAGGACTTACCGCATCCCCTGGTGCTGCGGCAGGGCAAGTGGTGTTTACAGCAGATGATGCAGTCGAATTAAATAAAGAAGGAAAAAAAGTCATCTTGGTCAGGGAAGAGACATCTCCTGATGACATTCATGGAATGAGTGCTTCGCAGGGTATTCTTACAGCCACAGGTGGAATGACTTCCCATGCCGCTGTTGTCGGTCGGCAGATGGGAAAGCCTGCTATAGTGGGATGTGGGGAGATAAGGCTGAATGAGGAACAAAAATTCTTTGAAGTAGAGAAGACAAGAATCAAAGAAGGAGATTGGATTTCCATTGATGGAACATCAGGAGAAGTTTTTCAGGGTCAAATATTAACCCAGCCTTCTGAAATCATCCAGGTTATCTGCAAAGAGAAAAATCCTGATGAATCTAAGATTTATCAGGATTTTACAAAACTCCTGTTTTGGGCTGATAAAGTTAGGAGGTTAAAAATTAGAGCCAACACGGATACGCCAGAGGATGCCAAGATGGCTTTGGCTTTTGGGGCAGAAGGTATCGGTTTGGCACGGACTGAACATATGTTTTTTGGGAAAGACAGGCTTCCTTTCATCAAGGAAATGATTCTCTCTGAAACAGAGAAGGAAAGGCGAATTGCCCTGGGAAACCTCTTGCCATTCCAGAAGAAAGATTTTTACGGATTGTTTAAAGAAATGAAAGGCCACCCTGTAACGATCCGCACTCTTGATCCACCTCTCCATGAATTTCTGCCACGAAGAGAGGACCTTATGGTTGAGATAGCTGTTCTGAAGGCTTCTAAAGGCAAGAAAGAGGATAAGATTCGGGAATTAGAGAAATTGCTGGAGCGAGTTAAGGCCCTTTCTGAGTTCAACCCTATGCTCGGCCATAGAGGTTGTCGTCTGGGAATCTCTTATCCTGAAATCATTGAAATGCAGGCCACTGCCATTTTTGAGGCTGTGTGTCAATTAGCACAGGAAAGAGAAAAAGTGTATCCTGAAATCATGATTCCTCTAGTTGGAAACAGGGAAGAGCTTGCCAACCAAACAAAGATTATTCATCGTGTTGCAGAAAATGTGATGGAAGAATACAAAGTCAAAATTGAATATTCAGTGGGAACTATGATCGAGGTTCCACGTGCTGCCGTTACTGCGGATGAAATTGCCAAGGAGGCCGAATTTTTTTCTTTTGGAACCAATGATCTTACACAAACGATATTCGGAGTTTCCCGTGATGATGGCGCTGATTTTCTTGCCTATTATCTGGCACATGGGATCTGGAAGAATAACCCCTTTGAGACTATTGATATTAAAGGAGTTGGCGAAGTCATGAAATGGGCTGTCGAGAAGGGTCGAAAGAGCAGGCCTGACCTGAAAGTCGGAATCTGCGGTGTTCATGGAGGGGACCCTCGTTCTATTTACTTCTGCCACAAGATTGGGCTGGATTATGTGAGTTGTTCTGCCTATCAAGTACCCATTGCTCGTTTAGCTGCGGCCCAGGTCACTATAAAAGAAAAGGAACAAAGCAGTTAATGCTTGCCGGTGGCCTTATATAAAATATTCTTCATAATGTAAGCAGCCATTGCAGGATTGGCAGCCAGTCTTCTTTTGCAGTAGGCGATGGCATATTTCCATTTTTCAGCAAACGGGACATAAACGCGGACAAGGACACCATTTTGAATAAGTTCGTCCTGATAAGTCTGTTTCGGGACACCCATCAGCATTTGAACTTCGTACTGATCTTTTTTCATATTCAGCCTTTCAGCAATGTCGATGGCTTCTCTTGTGACTGCTTCATCATGAGTAGCAATCTCAGGATAATGACCTTCCTTAAACAAAAGTTCCACCTGCTGAAGCAGCTTTTTCTTCATTTCAGGCTTGCTTTGGAGGGCTATTTCTTTCGGTTCGTTGTATATTCCAATGCAAATACGGATGCGGGCGTTCAAACCTTTTAAGGATTTTATATCGTCATCAGTACGAAAAAGACGGGTTTGCAGCACAGTTCCAAATGTAGGATGATCCTTTTTCAAAGCACGGAAAATATCCAGGGTCATATCGGTAAAGGAGTGATCTTCCATATCTAGAGTTACCTTTATATTATGCTGCTTTGCTCGGGCAACAATTCCGCCGATGACTTTTTTGCAGTGATCTGCGCCTTTGTGGCTCCCAAGCTGTGAGGGTTTTAAGGAAATGGTAGCATAATCTTGGTGACCCAGTGCATCGATAAGTCTTTCGTATACATTAACAGTGTACTGGACTTCATCATCGCTTTCGATCTCCTCACCCAGCAGGTCTATGGTGGAGCACACATGTCTGTCTTTCCAAAACTTTTGGGCGGTATCTATTGCTGCCTCGATGCTGTCACCCGCTACATAAGGGCTTGCAAAAAGCTTGACCAAGGGAATAGGGATGAGTTTGATAATAAAATTTTTTAAACCCATTGATGATTCCTTTCAAGTCAGAAGATTTTAGATTAAGCTCTATTAAAGTAAAATCTAAATCATTTTTTTATAAACTTCAAGAATTGTTTCTAATTTTTTTTTAAAAATTAACCTATTGTGCATATTATATGCCTTGCCTGTCTTGTCTGTCTTGCCAATACTTATGTCTTGCCTCTTTGTCTTGCCAGCGAAGCGTTGTCTTGCCCTTTAGTTTGTCTTGCCTACTTAGATATACTGCCATACTACCAAAGAAGAAAATGGTGAATGGGAAATAGTGAATGGTAAATGGTTAATAGCTTTCTTGCCTTAAACCTTCAACTTTAAACCTTAAACCCGTCCCGTCTCACGGCTTACGTTAATGGGGAATGGAGACAAGGGGAGGGGGAGAGAGGGAGATAAACCAAATAAACCATTAGTATTGTCCTTCTGCTCTTTTTTTGATATGTATTATCTTAAATGGTTCGTTTTAAAGGTTTTTTCAGGTTTGTTAGGAGAAAAAAATTCCCGTTCAAATTTATCTACAGTGACGCCTATTGGATGGTTGATCTTGGAAATCATATCTTTCCAGCAAAAAAATACAGGCTTATATACGAGAATCTCCTGAGGTTGGGGGGCAAAGGGGAAAATTTTCTTTCCCCTGAGCCTGCTTTAGAAGAAGACCTCCTCTTAGTTCACAGCTCAAAATATCTGAAGAAGTTGAAAACAGGAAAGCTTTCCCACTCTGAAATATTAACTCTGGAAGTGCCTTATTCTCCTGAACTTATCGATTTTGCTATGCTTACAGTGGGAGGGACTGTTATTGCAGCAAATAAGGCCTTAGAGGAGGGGTTGGCAGTGCATATTGGAGGAGGGTTTCATCATGCCTTCCCAGACCATGGAGAAGGTTTTTGTGTTTTGAATGATGTTGCTGTTGCTCTAGAGAAGATGAAACATGATGGAAAGATTCGGAGAGCGATGGTTGTTGATTGCGATGTTCATCAAGGGAATGGTACAGCCGCAATTTTGTCCAGAAAAGATTATGCATTCACTTTTTCTATTCACCAGATGGATATTTATCCTGCTCAAAAGCATGCAAGCTCTCTAGACGTGGGATTATGGACTGGTGATGGAGATGAAAAGTATCTCTCTGCCCTAAGCTCACATTTTCCCGATTTATATACGGCATTTCAGCCTGATTTAATCTTTTTTCTGGCTGGGGCTGATCCTTATGAAAAGGATCAATTAGGTGGCTTGAAATTGACTTTTGAGGGACTTAAGGAAAGAGACAGGATTATAATCGAAGAAGCCCGCAAACTCAAACTTCCTGTTGTAGTACTATTGGCGGGGGGGTATGCCTTTGATATTAAAGATACATCATCTATCCATATCAACACTATAAAAGTTGCCCAGAAAGCACAGAGAAGATACTCATAACCTTCCCGTGAGTCGTAAATCGTAAGCCGAATTAATTTGATTATGAAAGGAGCGATTGGGGGACATGGAGAGAGGGAGAGGGGGAGACAAACCAAATAAACCAGACAAACCAAATAAACCAGTTTAAGGTTGAAGGTTTAAGGTTTAAGGTTTAAGGCAAGAATTTAAATGGTTTAAGGTTGAAGGTTTAATGTTTAAGGCAAGAGAGAACGGCCATACTGACGTACTGTCATACTGATATACTGTCATACTGCCAAATAATAAGAAAATGGTGAATAGTGAATGGTTTTTCGGCTTACGGCTTACGACTCACGGCTTACGTTAATGGGGAATTGTAATTTGGAATTTATTTTTTTGGTTATTCCTGCAGGAAAATATGTGCAAAGACTTTGGCATCACCCATCATGTTATCGATGATGCAATATTCGTTAGGTTGATGGGCTGTTTCATCAATTTTAGCCCAGCAGGCGGCCTCAAAGTTAGCTCTCCGAAATAGAGCTGCAACCGTCCCTCCTCCGATTCCAGTTGGCTTTCCTTCCTTCCCATAGATCTCCTTTATGGCTCTTTTTAGGGCTTGGACTACTGGCGCTTCTTGGGAAGTTGGGGGAGCTGCCGGGGCTTTCTGTGCCTCTTCTAGAATTATTTTCACCTTGAATTCTTCTTCGATTTTATCTGTAATTTCTTTAATCTGCTTTTCAACCTTTTCGATGGAGTATTTTGGCAGGATGCGAATGTCCATGTAAAAAATATCATCTCCAGGGATAGTGTTGATGTTTGGGACATTGGCTTCTTTTTTTGTGGGTTCAAATGTAGAGATGGGAGGGTCAAAAAGAGGGTCTTTATCCCCAAAGATTTTGTAAAGCTTGTTTAATTGTGTAACCAGAAAAGATGCGACCTTAAAACTATTGATTCCTTTTTCCGGAGTGGAGCCGTGGGCCTGTTTCCCTATTGTCTTAAATTTTAACCAGAGGATACTTTTTTCCGCGACTTCGATCATTGTTCCATCATTACTGCCTGCATCTGGAACGATGATCAAGTCCTGTTTTCGAAAAGGATTGGATTTTTTAAGAACATAGTCAATCCCCTTTTCGCTTCCAGTCTCCTCGTCTGCCACTAAGGCAATGCCTACATCATAATTGGGTTTTATTCCTTCAGCGTGAAAAGCCTTGACAGCGTAAAGAGAAGCAACCATATCCTGCTGGTTGTCTTCCACTCCACGGCCAAAAATTTTCCCTTCCTCCACCCAGGCTTTGAACGGATTTCCTCTCCACAATTCCAATTCTCCAGGAGGGACTATATCCAAGTGCGTCATAATCCATATGGTTTTTGAAGAATCTTTGCCCTTGTAGAGGCCGAGGATATTAGGGCGGTAACCCACTGGAGCATCCAGATCAGGGGCCTTGATAATATCAATGTTGATGAATCCGTTTTTTTTTAAGAAATCAACCAAGACCTCAGCTTTCTTGGCCTCACCTTCTCCCCCGCTTGCCGGAGAGATTGCGGGCAAAGAGCAGAGTTTAATCTGCATATCGATCATTTCATTACGGAAGGAATCTATTCTATCGGAAATTCTTTTGAGTGTATTCATGTGGGTTCTCCTTATACGAAAAAATCATAACACCGCAATAAGCAAGAAGCAAGAATAAAAAGGGGACGGTTCTATTTTTTTCCTCCGTCCCCTTTTTATATTTGAGAATCTCCAGGACTCGTGCTTTTCGTCATAGAGCCGCTCTTTTCTTGACTTTTCCTCTTGTAGAGAATACATTTACTCAAAATGCGAATTGGTTTTGATGTGCGTCCCTTTCTTAAAGAAGAAACAGGCATAGGGATTTATTTTAGGAACCTTCTTTTTTCACTCTCCCAAATTGATCAGGACAACGAATACTATCTTTTTTCTTCGTCCTTTAAAGATCGGTTTCTTACCCATAAGATCCCTCCCTTTTCGAGGATGCGGTTTAGAGATTTTCCCATTCCAGTAAAGGCTGTCAGTTTTTTTTGGAACAAGCTCGGTTGGCCCCCTTTGGATTATTTTTTCAAGACAGGATTAGATCTGACTCATTCTCCGAGCCCCCTGATCCTGCCGACAAAAGGAAAGAAAGTCATCACAGTATATGATTTGTTTTTTATGGATTTTCCTAATATGACAGATAAAGAGGCAAGAAAAGATTTTCTTCGGAAGACAGAGGGTTCTCTCAACAAAGCAGATGGCATTGTGACCATATCCCAGTTCACAAAAAAACAGCTCACAGATAGGTTTTCGCTGGATCAAAACAAAGTGAAAGTTATTTATTTGGGATTAAATCAGAGTTTCTGGAAAGTTATGTCCCAGGAAGAACTTGAGGAAACGCGAACAAAATATGCCTTGCCTTCAACCTTTCTTCTTTTCGTTGGAGCTCTTGAGCCAAGAAAAAACCTCTTGAATTTGATAGAGGCTCTAAAGATAATCCATGAGAAACACAAGAAAATTCTTCTTGTCCTTGTCGGTCCAAAAAGGCAGGATTATATAAATATAATAAATAAAATAAAAGAGCTGGAGCTTGAACCTTGGGTTAGAATGATGGGTTATGTATATGAGAAAGAATTAAGGACTTTTTACAGGTTAGCTTCTGTGTTTGTCTTTCCTTCCCTCTTGGAAGGATTTGGCCTTCCACTCCTTGAAGCGATGGCAAGTGACTTGCCAGTTGCAGCTTCACAGACTTCCGCCATTACTGAAATTGTGAAAGATGCTTGCCTGTATTTTAATCCCTATGATCCTGAAGATATGGCAGAGAAGATTATCCTGGTTCTGGAGGATAAAAATTTGCAGCATGCCTTGATAACCCGGGGGAAAAGGAGAGCCTCGGATTTTAATTGGGAGAGGACTGCTGCTGAGACCTTAAGTTTTTATCGATCTCTTTTAGAAAGATGAAAATTGGGCTTGATGTAGACAGCTTGACCATCAAAAGCGGAGGAATAGGTAGATATGCTGTTAATTTGATTAATCATGTAGCCAAAATATTATTAAATGAAGGTCAAAATGAGATATTTATCTTTTTCCACCATTCTTTTGACAGAGATTTGATATATAAGCATTCCCATCTGAAATTTATTGATAAGTATACTCATATTAAAAGTAATGTTTTAAGAAAAGGAATCTTTCTTCCTTTTTCCATGAGAAGGTTAAAAATGGATTTATTTCATGGGTTAGATCATATTGGCATACCTTTTCTCTATGAGGATAAGAGATGCAAATATGTAGTGACTATCCATGATCTGATAACCCGAATTTATCCGAGTAAATTCACGAAAAAACATCGATTGGTCCAAAACACACTACTGCCACATATTCTTAGAAAAGCGGGTAGAATTATTGCTGTTTCCAACTCTACAAAAAATGACATAATAAAATTTTATCCAGAATACGCCCACAAGATAAAAGTAATTTATGAAGGAGTAGAACCCCAATTCTTTCCAAGAAGTAACCAGGAAATAGAAAAAACACTAGATAAATATAATGTAGATTTTAGATATATTTTATTCTTAGGAACAGTCGAACCAAGGAAAAACATTATAAGAGTGGTAGATGCTTTTATTCAATTGAAGCAAGAGGGAAATATAGAACAAAAATTGGTCATTACTGGACGAAAAGGCTGGCTCTATAAAGATATTATTGAGAAAATTAATAAAACACCTTTCTCTCAGGATATAATTTTTACTGATTTTGTAGATGATGAGGATCTGCCTTTTCTTTACTCAGGGGCTGAGATTTTTCTATACCCCTCTTTGTATGAAGGATTTGGCTTGCCAGTTTTAGAGGCAATGTCATGTGGGAGCCCAGTGATAACTTCAAACCTCTCTTCTCTTCCTGAGGTAGCTGGTGATGCAGCCATATTGGTTGATCCTATGAATGTTGAAGAAATAGTCCAGGCTATGGAAAAGTTATTGAGAGATAGGGAGCTTAGAAAGGAACTGAAAAGAAAGAGTTTGGAGAGAGCAAAATTTTTCTCATGGGAGATGGCTGCTAAAGAAACCTTACATTTGTATGAAGATATTTTTGGATAAGATGAAGAAAATAAAAGTTCTGGAAATGATCGATTTACCTTTTTTGGGTGGAGGACAGATCAATCTTCTTTCCATAGCAAAATCTCTGGATATGACAAAATTTGAGGTATTCGTGTGTTCCCGGGG
>DAOVDU010000088.1 GCA_030669305.1 Candidatus Aminicenantota bacterium | reverse complement strand
AAAACGGGAATCATCAAGGTTGTCGGCGTGACACTTAGGACATCTATTACCCATTATTGTCCCTTCTGTTTAGGGTGGCAAAAGAATATCAAGGAACGAGGCAGATGTCAAATATGGAATTATCTTTGAAATTATCTTTTAAGATATCTCTTAATCTCCTCATGAGTCCCAGCTAACACAAATTCGACATGATCGGTTCTCCATCGAAATAGAATCCGCAGCTTTAATCCTTTCCGAATTTCCCAGAAAAAACATCAATTAGGGCTATACATAGTTCCTTTACTTCTTGTTTCGTCTCGGAAGGGAGTGACTTAACAGATCTATCGAAAGAGGATTTGAATTCATATTTCATAAGGATTTGATATGCTTTTTTGCAGCACCGGTAGTTTTATAGACTTTGCCTTTTTCAGCGACTAGCTTTTCGATCTTCTTCCATTCTTTTGCTGTATGAACTGGTTTCTCAATTATTTCACATGGAGACAGGATGACACCCCTGTCAGTGACTTTGAACATCACAGTCGCCCCAGGCTCCAGCTTGAGGATTTCCCTTATAGTCGAGGGAATTGTCACTTGGCCTTTGGACGTCATTTTTGCTGTTTCCGAGTAGTTCATGCGATCTCCTTGATTCCTTGTATTCTTACATCCTTACATTGATAATATAAATCTTATTGGGGAGCGTGTCAAGATTAAAATCTCAAGCAGATGAAGGAAGCTCTTGGTCTAATTCGACCCTTTTATTTTGGAAAGCCTCGTGCGGGCGTCTTCGACTTCATGGAGGCCAGGGTCAGCGTCCTTCCAGAAGTCGAGGAATTTCTCGTAATGCTCTATGGCTTTGGCCTTCAGGCCTTGTTCTTCAAAAATTTTCCCCAGCACATAGAAGCTCTTGGCGTATGTATCTCTAAAATAAAGTCTGAAGTAAGCTACTTATTTAAACCCTGGCGGATTAATTCCTGAAAACGCGGTTCCTCATACAAGGGCTGAAAATCCAGGTGAATTTTTATCCATATGTAATTGTGATATCCGTTTTCAATGGCCAACTCCAACTGATCTATTGCCTCTTGCTTTTTTCCCTGAACACTGAGGAGCATTGCAAAACCGAAATGCTGGGCGGGATCAATCGCAATCGCTTTTTGCCCCATGGACCAGCCACGATCTTTCTCTCCTAATCTGGTGAGGACTACCCCTAAACTGATATAGTTATTCGCATCTTTAGGATTTTCTTTCACCCATTTCTCTGGGTCTTTACGGAATTTTTCAAAATGCCTGCGTGCTTCTTTCGTATTTCCGAGAAGCTGATAAATAGTTCCTAAATCATAATGAGCAGAGGATTCTGTTTGGTCGATCTCGAGAATCTTTTCTAAAGGCTGAAGAGCTTCCTGAAAGCGGCCTTGTAGCCGATAGGTGTGTGCCAGTCGGTATAGAACTAAAATAAATCGAGGATCGGTCTCCAAAGCTTTCTCAAATGCCTTTTTCGCTTCCTCTAGATTGTCTTTGCCCAAATAAGCCCAGCCCAAGTTGTTATAGGCCCAAGCATTTTGGTTGTTGTAGGAGATCTGACGCTCGCACAATTCAAGAGCTAAATCCAATTCCCCTAACTGGTAAAGGTATATCCAATTCAGACCATTGTAAGGGAGCATTAAATAAGGATTAATTTCAATAGCTTCTTTATAAGCAGCTATGGCATCCTCATATCTTTCCAACCTAAAATAGTACCATCCCAAGTTGTTATGACTAGCTTCATCGTCAGGGTAAAGAGCAAGACGCATTTTAATATACTGGACAGCTTTTTCCAGGTCGTTTTCCACCGCATTGGCGTGAAATGCAAGGATGCCGTATTTCTCTCTCTCAGTGAGATTATCGACATCATAAATGGCTTCGGAAAGAAGTTCCTTGCCTTTCTCGCGGTCAAATTTCTCGAAGAAAATCGACCCGAGGGAACCTTTTGCAGCCGTAAAATTCGGGTCAATTTGTAGGGCACTCTCGTAGTAAAGCCTGGCTTCTTTGAAATTCGAATTCCAATGACTCTCAATACCAAGAGAGTATTGCTTGAGGGCCTCCAACGAAGAAGTTGTTACTTTTGCTAACGGTTTACTCTTTTTTGAGATAGCAGCCAATGATTCGCCGAGGTCTCTACGAATTTTCGTGCTCAGCTCATCCAATGCACTGAGCACCTCATCTTTACCTTTAGCACGAACGATCTCCGACCTGAAAGTTGCTCCAGTGGATGGATCCTCGATCATACCCGTAAGCATATACGTTTCTCCAACCTGACTGATGCTTGGCACCAGTATCACCTTGATCCCTTCCCGCACAGCAATTTCTCGTCCTATAACTTCGTCAATATGCTTGGCCTCCTCTTTCTTCATCCGCCGAAGGGCCTCATCAGCCCGCTTCCTGGAGAGAATATTGACGTAGCTCGACTGCCCTATACTTACTGAAAGACCAGTGTTCAGCGATTTGTCGAATACCTCCTCGCCTGTGAGGTTCTCGAAATCAGTGATCAGAATCCAATCTCTCTCTTGAAAGGGAATGGCTTGAGAGGGATAGAAAAGCAGCAAGCCGATGGCGATACCGACGAGAACCATGAAAGATGTCCAGAGAATAGGAGAAGTTAGCCACTTTCTCCGTCGAAGCCTTGGCCAAGCAGAAATTTTCCACACAGGTTTTATATCTAGTATCTTGTAGACCTCTTGTAAGTCGGCCAGTAGTTCGTCAGCATAATGATAGCGATCCTTAGGATTCTTAGCTAGCGCTTTGAAAACGATTTGTTCTAATTCCGCTGGAACGCCGGTTCGCAAACTCGTGATCGGCTCTGGCTCCTTATTCAAAATGGAATATACAACTGCCTGCTCATGGTCGCCTTTGAAAGGGAGTTGCCCGGTTAACATCTCGTAAAAGACAACGCCCAGCGACCAGATATCTGTCCGGTGATCCACAGCTTCCCCACGTGTCTGCTCAGGAGACATATAGTTCACAGTGCCTATTGTGGTCCCTGTTCTTGTGAGTCTTGCTGTACTGCTTAGTTTTGCCAAACCAAAATCAATAATTTTCGCCACATCATCTTCAGTCACTATAATATTGGCAGGTTTGATATCCCGATGCACAATCCCTTTACTTTGCGCCTTAGATAGACCTTGGGCAATTTGCGTAGCAATATCTAAGACTAAACTTAGATCTAGCGGACCGTGCTGAATTTTTTCCTTCAGCGTCTCACCCTCATAATAAGCCATCGCAATAAACATTTGTCCATCATCTGTCTCATCGATTTCATGAATTGTGCAGATGTTTGGATGGTCAAGCTTAGAGGCTGTCTGTGCTTCGTTGACAAAACGCTCCTTAGAACTAGGATCTGCTCTAAAAGTAGGGGGAAGGAACTTAAGAGCAACGGTACGCTTGAGTTTGGTGTCCTCAGCTTTGTAGACCACACCCATCCCCCCTTTTCCAAGTTCCTCGATGATCTCGTACCTGCCAGCAAAGGTAGTGCCCGTGGTTAATTCTTCAACGGGCATCTCGAGAGTTTTGGTAAAAGACGACTGGTCTTTCTCAATAGGGAGAGGAGTCGCACATTTTTTACAAAACTGAGAATCCTGAGTGTTCTCAGCGTCACACTTAGGACATTTAATCGACATTGCTGTCCCCTTATATTCCCATTCTGGGTCAGCAAAAGGATATCAAGGAATAAGCATAGAGTCAATGCTAAAAAAACGCGAGAAGTATAAAATACCTGCAATTGACATATATGTCTATTATAAGTATTATATTTCTTGGAGATCACGAATATGAATATCTATTCCCTGAGACAATACGTGGAGCTCTTCCACCTCCTTTTTATAGGTCAGCTAGTGCGAAAACTGGATAAGAGATTCTATGCACTAAAAGGGGGGTGCAATATGAGGTTCTTTTTCAAGAGCCCCAGGTATTCCGAAGATATCGATTTAGATGTTCAATCCATACCTGTCTCACTTCTTCGTGAGAAAATCAACGGCATCCTGAAATCAAAACCCTTTACGGATATCCTTCAAGTCAGGGATATTAAAATTGAGCACATAACAGAATATAAACAAACAGAAACAACCCAGAGGTGGAAATTGGGTTTGATTGTTCCTCAAATAGATAAACCTCTTCCTACCAAGATAGAATTTTCAAGACGAGGGTTGGAAAAGCCCGTGACATTTGAATCGATTTCTCCTGAAATAATCCGTACTTATGATTTATCTCCTGTTCTGGCCAATCATTATCCAGCAGAGATTATGTACAGACAGAAAATTAGAGCTCTTATTTCGAGAAGCATGATCCAAACCAGAGATATTTTTGATCTGTATCTCCTTCTGACTTCTAAGGTAGATAAGGTCGATCTCTCAGAAGAATTACGCTCTGATTTGAATAAAGTAAAAGATAATATCCTCTCCTTAGACTTTGTCGTCTTTAAGAGTCAGGTAATTCCGTATTTAGAATCCGAAGATCAACCTAGATTCGATTCTGAAGAAGTCTGGGATAATATAAGATTGGATGTAGTCGAATCATTAATGAGGGTGCCTAATGAAGCTAGTTGATGTTCATACCAAACTGCTGGGTATGAAAGTGGCCGTGTTTCTGACATCAGATGCTGCAGCCTGCCTGAATATAAACAACGCTCATGCAAGCAAGCTTCTTTCTCGCCTTTCTATAGCTGAACACATTGTTCACTTGAGTCGCGGTCTTTGGGCTTTCAAGGATAGAGTAGATCTTCTGGCCCTGCCTGAATACCTCACAACTCCTTTTCCAAGCTATGTTTCTCTCCAAAGTGCGCTTTACCATCACGACATGATTTCCCAAATTCCTGCAATTACCTATGCTGTTTCTATTTGTAGAACAAAAAGATATGAAACTCCTTTGGGCATAGTTTCAGTTCATCATGTCCAGCCTTCCTTCTTTTTCGGGTTCGAAGCAATCGGGAAGGGTATAGCGAAGATTGCCTCACCAGAAAAAGCACTTATAGATTTTCTTTATTTGAGTCCGTCAAAATCCAATCTTTTTAAAGCTTTCCCTGAGCTTGAGTTTCCAAAAAGTTTTACGGTCAAAAGAGCACGCAGGATTATTAATCGAATAAGGTCAACAAGAAGAAAAAATCTGGTGAATAGACTTTTTGAAGAGCTCCTTTCCAGCTACAAACGGATTTAAATGACTAGCGGGATTTCGCTTATCGACTCTTCAGCCTAACCAGTCTCGTGTGGGCGTCGTCGACTTCGGGGAGGCCTGAGTCGGCGTCCTTCCAGAGGTCTTCAGGAATCAATAAACATCAAGATCTCTTGCGGAAACGACTTTTCCTTTGTAGATATCTGTGATTTCCTTTATCAGTTCTTCATCCGACGTTCCCCAGAATAGCTGATGATAAAGGATCAAAAGCTTCGGTTTTATCTGACCGGCAATTTCAGCAAGCTCATGCGTGGAGGTATGAAACTGAGGATGGTATTTTTGCCAGAAGGAAGTACGCTCTTTCAGCTTCTCATGGGAATAGACTTCATGGATCAATATGTCCACACCCCTGCATTTTTCAACCAGGTTCTTGGAGGGCCGAGTGTCTCCCGAAATGGCAATAGTCCGATCAGGAGTAATAAACTTAAATCCATAAGCTTCCGGCCAACTCCCATGCTCCACCAGGAATGCTTCAACCGTTACATTGCTATCTTTATAGATAATCCCTTCTTTAATCTTATGGGCGTTTACACGCCAGCCGAGGTTATTTACGGGTTCAATTCCATATAACCGTATCTTGATATCTTCTTTGTAAGCTTCCAGGATGTGTTTGGTCATTTCCTGGATGCCCTCGGGTCCGTAAACTTCAAGAGGCTCATCCCTGCCCATGACCCAAGGAGTAAAAATGAGATCGGGGTATCCGGTAGTATGATCGGAGTGCAAATGGGTTAAAAACGCTATTTTAAGATTTTCGACGGCCAAAGCTTCGATTTTACCTCCGTATCTGGGCGACAGGGCCGCTGCTTGCCGGATAAGTCCTGGTCCAAAATCCACAATGTAGGGAGTATTGTTAATAACTATTACAATGGAATTTCCAGAATGTTGAGGGTCTGGATTGGGATTACCTGTCCCCAGGAAAACAACCTTCGTGATATCAGACGGAGAATATGTTTCCTGAGCCAGACCGGGAAAATCCAATGAAGTTATGTAAAGAAGAACAAGGACAATAAACATAAATGATTTAGAATTTTTCATTATGTACGCCTCCTTTAACTTCCGGTATTAAAGACTAAAGACACGATTTGAATTATAGACAAATAATAACAAGCTCAGGGATACCAGGGTTAGCAAGAGGCTGACAGTGCTTCAATCTTAAATTTCTTTCAGAGAACTCACAGACGAATAAAATCCTTTTGCTATCATCTCGGCCAGAATGAGGTCTCCGTCTTTTATTCTGATAATTCTATTCCGTACGGCTTTTTTGAGGATACCGAGCGTGCTGGTGAGTTTTATGTCCAAAAATCCGGCTTCTCTCCTCGCAGTTCTATCATCACATGCAAAGAAAAATCCTCTGGCTTTTGCGACAGCAATGCTAGAAGCCTCGCCAAGACCGAGAGAAACGGAAATCGTTTCATAAAGGGATTTCTCCTTTTTAGTGCTCAAGACAACCTCCTTGAGCCATCCTTCCCTCAGGGAATCCTGGATTTTCGCCAAATCTTTGTGTCCTCTTTGAATCCCTCTCAAGATTTCTGCAGAAACAAACTCTGTAACGAAAGCAGAGTTGCTGTAAAGGTTTTTAAGGATGAACAGGGAATTGGAGATGGCAAAATTGGAAAGGCAACAGCATTCGAATATGATCTCATGCATTTTCTGTGTCTTGTTTCAAGTCCTTCAGATCCTGGGAATGGATTGGTTTACCATGCTCCTTTAAGTAATTTCTCGCGCTGACCGGGTCAAGACCCAACGCCTCGGCAAGTTTTCCCAGACTGATGAATCCCTCCTTATAAGCGCTGAGAGCAACCTGTCTTCTCTGTTCGAGCACATCCTTTTTCTTATAAACAACATCAAGTGCATCTCTAATCAATCCGCCAAGTGTCCTACCTTCTTTTTTAGCATAGAGCTTCAATTTTCTGTGCTGGTCTTCACTGAGCATGATATTGGTCCTCTTCATAGCTCCTCCTATATATGTGTAATGATATGTGTATATAATATGTTTTTTCTGCTTGTGTGTCAATCTTTTCTTCATGACCGCAATGCAACATCCCATTACAGCATTTAGCATTAGTTTCCAATGATTTCACCGGTGTTAGATATTTAGATAAATCCAAACTGTGAAATCTATAGTATCTTAATCGGGTCGAATGTTCATGGCAATCAATCCTGACTTTTCTCGAAAATTGTAAACCGTCTGTCACAACTGAGACAGATATATTCCTTTTTCTCTCTTCTCCTTCTTCTGCGGTTGGATGTATCTAGAAATTTAGTCACTATGGCCACTAAGGTCAGGATAAGAATAATGGGATGAAGCTGAAGCAGGAAAAACAGTGCCAGCACCACAATGATCAGGGCAAATACAACTGCAAAGGCCAACCAGAATGGATAATCCGTCTTGTACTCCCTCTCGGCAAGAGCAGTATTCTTGGAATAGCAATAAGGGCAGGTCTTCTCTGAAAGGCTTCGCATGGTTTAAAACTTCTGACTGGGGTATAGTCTATTTCTATCCAGTGTGGTGAACTTACAAGAATTTCTTTATTGCTTAACCAGTAAATCCCGCAATATCATTCGAAACTCACAACCGCTCTTCTTCCGAAACTTATCACACACACATTACCCTGTCAATCATTGGGGAATAGGAGAGATATGTGCCTCCTGCAACTCTTTTTTCTTATGAGAGTCTTTTTTTATTTCTTTATTATCTTTTATTATTCTTGGCATGCCTGGTGTTGTTGGTGATGCATACTCTCCTGGCTGTAAGTATTGGTTATTGTATTGTATTTCTACTGCAGGCACTGCTGTCTTGCTAAGCCTGAAGCCTGGTGGTAATAGGTTGGCTAGTTGGATTGCTC
>DAOVDU010000081.1 GCA_030669305.1 Candidatus Aminicenantota bacterium | reverse complement strand
GTTGACATCGACAAGGCGGATAGATTTGTAAAAAAGATAAAGCCTCTCATCGCAAAGACGAGCCGTCCCGAAGTTTTAGGAAAGATCGGAGGATTTAGCGGCTTTTTCATGCCTCGTATCAAGGGAATCAAAGATCCCATTCTGGTCTCTTCTACTGATGGCGTGGGCACTAAGCTTTTGCTTGCTGACACATTGGAAAAATACGATACAGTAGGCATCGATCTTGTTGCTATGTGTGTGGATGATGTAGTAGTTGTGGGGGCTGAGCCGCTTTTCTTTCTTGATTACATTGCATGTGGGAAGTTAAACAACAAAAAGCTCTATGAGCTTATGAAAGGAATAACAAAAGGATGCCAGGAGGCTGGCTGTGCTTTGGTCGGCGGCGAGACAGCAGAGCTTCCGGGGATGTATGCCAAAGACAAATTTGATCTTGCAGGATTTTGTGTGGGGATGGTGAGCAAGGAAAAAATACTCGACGGCAGCATCTGCCAGAAGGGAGATAAGGTCGTGGGACTTGCCTCGAGCGGCATTCACAGCAACGGTTTCTCACTTGTTCGAAAAATTTTCAGCCAGGAAGAAATGAAGGGAAGCATTGGTCGGGAACTGCTTAAGCCCACGAAAATCTATGCCCGGTCGATTCTCCAGGTTATGAAGAAGGTCGGGATCAAAGCCATGGCTCATATCACCGGCGGTGGCTTTTATGACAATATTCCGAGGATGCTTCCTGAAGGGTTGGCAGTAAGGATAAAGAAAGGTTCATGGCCTATTTTGCCGATTTTTCGAAAGATTCAAAAGAGAGGTCAGATAGAGGAAAAAGAGATGTTCCGAACGTTTAACATGGGTGTCGGGATGGTGTTGATTTGTAACCCCAGAAGTGCTGAACGAGCAGTAGCCCTGTTTAAAAGCCTGCGCCAAAAGGCCTGGATCATCGGTGATGTAGTTGAAGGGAATAGAGAAGTTGAAATTTAAGATTAAAATTTGAATTCCAATTTCCGAAATTCGAAACTAAAATGCAAAGAACAAATTGCTGTTTGAATTCGTTTTTGTCATTGGGATTTGGTAGCTGTATTAGCGCGGATAGGTTAATATCAAAAAAGAAAATAATACAGGAGGTAAAATGAAAGTATTAATTCTCAATTTTTTTATTTTTTTTACTCTAGGCAGTCTGGTCTTTGGAAGCACTATTTATGATAAAGAGAAATTGAAGGATTCAGGGAAGATCAAAGAATTTACAGGAAAAGATCTAAAAACAATCGCTTTTCCTATCGGAGGGCTGGGAACAGGCAATATTAATCTCGGAGGAAGAGGTGATATTCGAGAACTTGAAATATTTAACAGGCCTAATAAGGGGAAACATCCTGACCTTACATTTTTTTCTATATGGGCCAGGGAGCAAGGAAAAGAACCTGTCGCCAAAATCCTAGAGAGAAAACTTATTCCTCCTTATGTTGGCTGGATGGGGTTTCCAAGGAATCAGCTAGCCGGAGTCTCCCGGTTTGATGAGGCCACTTTTAAGGGAGAATACCCTTTTGCCTACATAACATTCGAAGATAAAGAAATACCGGCGTGTGTGAGCCTGGAGGCCTATAATCCGTTTTTACCTCTGTCTCCTGAGAAGAGTGGTATTCCTGCAGCAATCTTTAACTGGAGGATCAAGAATAATAAAGATTCAAAGATAAGCGTCTCTCTTGCCTACAGCATGCTGAATCCTATAATGACATTAGATAAGAACAATAAATTAGCATACGGAAAGAATTTGAACCAATATATAAATGATGGGAAATTCAGAGGAATAAAGATGACCTCCACTAGGGCAGATGAAAGTGCTCTCGAATATGGGAGTTTAGCTTTTGTTACAACAGAAAGAGATGTTGATGTTCAGATCCGCTGGTACAGGGGAGGATGGTGGGATAATGCACATATCTTCTGGGATGATTTTTCAGATGACGGGCGGATTAAGGGTGTTAATGACAGCTTGGAATCTGATGAAGGGCGGAGTGATGTGGCCACTCTCTTGGTACACCTCGAACTCAATCCTGGCGAGGAAAAAGTCGTCCCCTTTTATCTGACGTGGTACTTCCCCAACAGGGAGAATTACTGGAACAGAGAAGAAGAAGTGAAAGGGAAAAAATTCAGAAATTATTATTCCACAAAGTTTCAGGATGCATGGGACGTGGGTCGATATTTGATAGAAAACATCAAAGAGCTTTATCAGGATTCAAAGACATTCCATGATGTTATTTTTCATTCATCCTATCCTTCATATATTATTGATGCCATATCTTCTCAGGCATCTTCTTTAAAGACAAACCTGGTGATGCGCACAGAGGACGGTACTTTGTTTGGCTTTGAAGGTCTAACAGACAATTCCGGCTGCTGCCCAATGAACTGCACTCACGTTTGGAATTATGAGCAGACTTTAGCATACCTGTTTCCCTCTCTTGAAAGGAGCTTTCGTCAAACAGATTTTCTTCATAATACTTTTAATAATGGATACCAGGTCTTCAGAACACTCATGCCCCTTGGAGAGTATTGGTGGACGTTTAAGCCATGTGCAGATGGACAGATGGGAAACATCGTTAGGGTTTACAGAGAATGGAAGCTGTCTGGAGATACAGAGTGGCTAAAGAGACTCTGGCCAAAAGTCAAAGCTGCTCTTGAATTTGCCTGGAAAGGTGTGGGAGATGTGGATGAGGTGCTTGAATGGCAAAAAGAGAAACTCCTTCTACCCTGGGATCCAGATAAAGATGGCATCATGGAGGGTGAACAGCACAACACCTATGACATTGAATATTATGGGCCAAACACCATGACTGGTTCTCTGTATCTTGCTGCTCTTAAAGCTTGCTCTGAAATGGCCAAAGCAGTTGGAGAACGTGAAAGGAGCAAAGAATACATGAGGATCTACCAGAAAGGCTCAAAAGAATATGATTCACTGCTATGGAATGGGGAATACTACATCCAGAAAGTCAATGTCATGGAAGGACTAATCGTACCTGAACATTTAAGATCGCCGGAGAAAAGCTGCGAGAATCCTTCATGCAAAGGAAAAGAATCGCCGGGCGGGAAGAAGAAAGCCCTTGAAGATGGAGAGGCCATTCCAAAGTACCAGTATGGAGACGGCTGCTTATCCGATCAATTGCTGGGTCAGTATTTAGCTCATGTTACCGGGCTGGGATATATTCTCAATAAAGACCACGTGAATAAAGCCATGAAGTCGATCTTTCGACACAATTTCAAGAAAGACCTGAGCCGCTTTTCAAATGTTCAGAGAGTATATGCACTCAATGATGAAGCAGGCCTTTTGCTGTGTTCCTGGCCTAAGGGAAACAGGCCTGCGCTTCCGTTTGTGTATTCTGATGAAGTTTGGACCGGGATTGAATACCAGGTTGCTGCTTCTTTGATCTATTCAGGGTATATTGACGAAGGGTTGTCCGTCGTGAAGGCTGTGAGAGAGAGGCACAGCGGGTTTAACCGAAATCCCTGGGATGAGTTTGAATGCGGTCATCATTACGCACGGGCCATGGCAAGCTGGGCCGTAATGCTTGCTCTTTCAGGCTATCAGTATGACGGAGTTGAGCATTTTATCGCTTTTGCACCAAGAATCAATAAGATTAATTTTTCTACCTTCTGGTCTTCGGGAAGCGGATGGGGGAGTTTTGAGATTAAAGGGAATGAAATAAAGTTAAAGGTTGAATACGGGAGTTTAAAGATTGCAGAGCTAGGTATTTCAGAAGAATATAATTTCAGGTCGGTCAAAAGTATCCAGATTAATTCAGAAAAAAAGAAGGCAAGGTTAAAACACAATAAAAATTTAATCATAGTAAATCTTATCAAACCAGCAGAATTGAAAAGGGGAGACGAGATAAAAATCATTTTTGATAAATAGCGGGCCCTATTAGACAATTCCAGTAGACAGTTTGCAGGAAGATGGTATATTTTATGATAATGATTACGGGAACCTCACGACCTTAGATATTTGCAGGGAGATAAAAAAACCTTCTTTACTTTTCTTTTTTACCTCAACAGCTTATAATTCCACAAATGAACAAAGAGTGACAGTGTTAAGAGGTTAAAGTGAAATTTAAAGTGTTTCGAAAATATAGGGTATTGAGTCTATTTTTTGGAATTTTTTCGATCCTCCTTTTTTCAGGGGTAACACATGCGCAGAAATTTCAATTCTCTCTTTTTGGAGGATTGAACCATGTTTTGGAATATGGTTCTGAAGATGATTATATTTTTGCTGAGAATGATTTCCCCGTGACTCCTGCTCATACTCCCGTCAGTTTTGGAGCAGGTTTTGCCGTTTTTTTAACAAACAATATAGGAGTAGAATTGGATGGAAGGTATACCTTATCTTCCAAAGTGACCTTACAAGATCCCTCTGATGAAGATACAATAGAGTATGACACTGCCAAGCATTATACAATTACAGTAAGTCTTATTTGCCGGTTTCTAAGCGGCAAGTTTAGGCCTTATGTTGTGCTAGGCGGTGGAATAGACAAACTTTTGGTGGAGGATGAAACTTATACCTCCGAATATGGGTATGAAATTGAGTTTATCACACCAGAGAAAACGATTGATCCTTTAGTTAGTCTGGGAGGTGGGGTTCAATATTTTTTCAACGATAATTTAGGGGTCAGAGTGGATATTCGTTATGTTGTGATATTTGATGATCCGGATAATGTCAATAATCTTAACGTTGTTGCTGGTGTTTGTTTAGGTTTTTAAAACCAATTGACACTTTGCCCACAAATTATTATCTTGTTGCTAAAAGAAGGGAAAAGGTTGATATATGAAATGCCCTAAATGTCAATTTGAAAATCCTGCTGATAGCAGCTTCTGCAGCAGGTGTAGCACACAACTTCTTCCCTCCGAAGAAACTACCATTTCTTCCACAAAGACCCTCAAAACACCCATGAGAAAATTAATTAGAGGAACCATTTTTGCCAAAAGATTCGAGGTTATCGAGGAGCTTGGGAAAGGAGGCATGGGCAGTGTCTATAAAGTCTTTGATAAGAAGATAAAAGATAAAATTGCGCTAAAAGTCTTAACACCCGTAGTTGCTGCTGATGAGAAGACCATCGAGCGCTTTCGGAACGAACTGAAGTATGCCCGCAAGATATCCCATAGGAACGTATGCCGTATGTACGACTTTAGTGAAGAGGAAGGAATACCATACATCATGATGGAATATGTTCCAGGTGAAGATATAAAGAGCTTGATTAGGAGGATAGGTCAACTGCCTGTGGGAAAAGCGATTTCCATAACAAAACAGGTTTGTGAAGGACTTGCTGAGGCGCATAAGCTGGGTGTTGTGCATCGGGATCTAAAGCCGCAGAACATCATGGTGGATAGAGAGGGAAATGCGCGGATCATGGATTTTGGGATAGCCCGTTCCATTAAAACAAAAGGGATAACAGAGACGGGCATGATAATAGGGACACCGGATTATATGTCTCCAGAGCAAGTAGAAGGAAAGGAAGCAGACCAGTGTTCAGACATTTATTCTTTAGGTGTGATTCTTTTTGAGATGCTGACCGGGAAGGTGCCTTTTGAAGGAAGCACACCTTTAAGTGTTGTGTTGAAGCATAAGACAGAGGCACCTCCAGAGGCAAAAAAGTTTGATGCTCAAGTTCCAGATGATTTGAGCCGAGTAATACTGAAATGCATGCAGAAGGATAAACAGAATAGGTATCAGGGAGCAGAAGAACTTATTTCTGAATTGAGAGAGATAGAGAGAGGTATTACCTCCGCAAAGAGAGCCTTTCTAGAGAAAAAGTCAATAAAAGAGAAGCTGGGAACGAGTAATTGGAAGAGATTTATCCTGTATGGAGGAGCTGCTGTTCTATTGATTTTGATTGTCGTGGCTGGCTACTCTCTTTTTACTGGCCGCAGGGAAGCCATTGATTCGATTGCGGTCCTCCCTCTGAAGAATCTATCGGGCATACCGGAGCAGGAGTATTTTGCCGATGGGATGACCGAATCATTAATTTCCAACCTGACCCAGATAGGGGCCATACGACGGGTGATATCAAGTACATCTGTTATGCAGTACAAAGGAGTACAAAAACCTCTTCCAGAAATAGCAAGGGAATTAAGGGTGGATGCAGTAGTGGAAGGATCTGTTATGTACTCCGGGCAGCGAGTGCGAATCAACATACAGTTGATAGAAGCAAAATCTGACCGGAACATTTGGTCAAAGAGCTACGAACGAGACGTACGCGATGTCCTGTCTTTGCAGAGTGAACTAGCCCGGGCTATTGCCAGGGAGATAAAGATAGCAGTAACGCCCGAAGAGAAGGCGCGTTTGGCCAGCGTTCGTCCTGTTAATCCTGAGGCCTATCAGCTCACCTTGAGAGGCCGCTCATTTTGGAATAAAAGGACAGAAGAAGATCTAAAGAAGGCAATCGAGCATTTTGAAGATGCAATCGAGAAAGACCCGACATATGCTCTGGCCCATGCAGGGTTGGCCGATGCCTATAATATGCTTGGCAGCTATGATTTTCTCCCTTCTCATGAGGCTTTTCCAAAAGCAAAGGAAGCAGCATTGAAGGCCTTGGATTTGGACGAGACGCTTGCTGAAGCTTACACCTCGTCAGCTTGGGTCAAGCATCATTTTGATTGGGATTGGTTCGGTGCTGAAACAGACTACAACTGGGCTATAGGACTCAATGCTGGCTATGCAACTGCTCATCACTGGTATGGGATACTTTTGAGGGATATGGGGCGGTTCGATGAAGCCCTTGTTGAGATCGAAAAAGCCCGGGAACTCAATCCTCTTTCAGTATCTATCAATACAAGTCTTGCATCTCTTTTCTACTATGCGCGCCAGTATGATTGGGCGATAGAACAGTGTAAGAAGGCGGTCGGGATGGATCCGAACTTCCATTGGGTACACGATGTTCTGGCAGCAGCATATCTTCAAAAGTTTTCGTTTGATGAGGCTATAGCAGAATTCCTCAAGGCTATAAGCCTTTCAGATGGCAACTCGAGCTATGTAGCGGATCTTGCCTTTGCCTATGCTGTGGCAGGCAACAGAAATGAGTCATTAAAGATACTCGAAGAACTGTTTGAGCGATCAAAGCAAGGCTATGTCTCCCAGTATGCAATTGCATCGATTTATGCTGCTCTGGAAAAAAACGACCAGGCATTTGAATTTCTTGAAGAAGCCTTTAAGGAGAAAGATCGCTCGCTGCTTTTACTTAAAATAGATCCCAGAGTGGACAATTTGCGCGCTGACCCAAGGTTCATTGCACTGCTTGAGAAGGTGGGCCTGGAATAATAATATTCCTCTCAGAATATGACTATGTATATCTTTCTCGATAAATTCTTTTTTGTGTTTCATTCTAGCCTGATTATTTTCAACCTCTTCGGCTGGATATGGAAAAAAACAAGACTGGCAAATCTTGTTGTTTTGTTGTCAACGGCCTTTTCCTGGTTTATTTTGGGAATATGGTATGGTTACGGTTTCTGCCCCAGCACAGAATGGCACTGGCAGGTTAGAGTGAAACTGGGTCTTTATGAAATGTCCTCTTCCTATATAGAATTTCTCATCGAATCTCTGACCGGACTGGATGTGAGCCGAAAATTTGTAGATATTTTTGCACTTGTATTTCTTATATTGGCTCTGATCGCATCGATTTTGACAAATGTCCGAGATTGGAGAAAAAAGAAAAGGAGATAAATCATTCACATTTGGTGATACTGGGTGATACTGGTTATGATACTGTAGTCTGGCTGCTCTAAGTTATTGATAATCAATGATTAATCTAAAATTATCTGTTAAATATTTGCCTTAGAGAAGCCATTTTGCCCATAAAATGATAATTCTAAGCGAAGTGCGGAGCAGAAAAGAATGGCAGCCAGACTTTAATTTTCAATGATTAATGTTTTTTTCCGGTGGCGTTTGATAAACATTTAGATTATAATCAGGACAAAGTAAAGGAAGATGTGTTTTAAAGAGGAAGAAAATAGAAAAGAACAATTAAAGTATTAAAGGAGGTTACAGTGAAAGAACTCGTTGAATTGATTGCTAAAGCATTAGTGGACAATCCGGACAAGGTTCAAGTTTTCCAATTAGACGGGGAACAGACCTCGATACTGGAATTAAAAGTTGCTCCTGAAGATTTGGGCAAGGTTATTGGAAAACAGGGAAGAAATGCTCAGGCTATCAGAATTATTCTAGGAGCTGCTGGGATGAAGCTGAAAAAGAGATTTAATCTCGAGATAATAGAAAAAGAGTAATCTGGTCCACGACAAGCTTGCGGCCTCTCCATGTATTTGATTTGACACTTCTATCATTAATTATTAGAGTAAAATCCTAAAAATTCATTGATTGAATTTTTTATCCAACATAAATTAATGAGAGAATAGTCACGGAAATGAAAAATGGAGGAAGCTTCTATGGATAAAATCGAAACGCTAAAAGACGGCACCAAGGTTTCGATCAGAAATTTAACTCTCAATGATCTAGATAATC
>DAOVDU010000068.1 GCA_030669305.1 Candidatus Aminicenantota bacterium | reverse complement strand
ACCGTCATTCCCGCGGAAGCGGGAATCCAGAAGCCTGAAGTAGCCAGAAATACTGGATTCCCACTACCTGCCTCCGCAGGCACAAGCTTCGTGGGAATGACGAGTGCCTGATACGATACTTCACGCATGACACGACACTAGGTTAGTTGGACACACAAAAACAATAGTTTAAGGGATTAGGGGGTAGGGATTAGGGATTACATAAAAAAAAGATGTGTTAAAAAAATCTTATAATTTCGATAAAATTATGTTGAAATAAAAATGAAAATGATTTAGCATTTTAATGGAAATCATTTTTTTATTGGCAAGGAGTTATACATGATTAGACTTTCTACTAAAGGAAGGTATGGAACCCGCCTCATGTTAAACCTTGCTCATCACCATAATAATGGTAATGAGACAATTATCCTTAAAAATATCTCCAAAGATGAAGACATTTCTATCCGCTATTTAGAGCAAATCATTATCCCTCTCAAAATCAACAAACTTGTAAAAAGCATCCGTGGTGCGGGTGGGGGCTATACATTAGCCCGTCATCCTTCGAAAATAATGTTGATTGAAATCCTCCATGCCCTGGAAGGAGCATGTTGTCTGGTTGAATGCGTAGACGATGATGACTACTGCAACCTCATGAATATCTGCGCTTCCCATGAAATATGGAAAAAAGCAAGCTCAATGCTTAAAGACTATTTTGAAAACACTAGTCTTCAAGACCTCATCGAAATCTCAAACAAAAAGAACCCAAAAAAACACACATAGGGCACAGCCAAACTGTATCGAATAACTGTCCACTTAATTTGGTTTCAATGAAATCTGTCATTCGCTCTTTCTCCTCAGTAAAATTGGCAATTGTTCTTTTAATTATCATAACAATCGCTTCAGTATTGGGCACCTTTATTCCCCAACAAAGAAGCCCAGCCGAGTATGTTTCCCGCTATGGCCAGATGGCAAATATTCTTATCAAACTGGAATTTACTACACTTTACCGCTCCCATTGGTTTATCAGTCTGCTTATCCTTTTTGGAATAAATATTATTGTTTGTACTTTAACTCGTCTTTCTCAAAAAGTTAAAAGAACCTTTTCCCCTCAGTTGAAAAAAAAAGAAAAAGAAATTCTGGTGTTAAAAACAAAAGAGAAGATCAGAAAAAAATGTGATCCAACAAAAATCAAAGATGTGCTAAAAAAAGAATTCTCCTCCAAGCACTATCACCTCAGAGAAGAAGAAAAAGAAAACAGGACCTATATTCTTGCCCGAAAAAAGATTTTGGGTTTGTTCGGTGCTGACATTGTTCATTTCGGCATTCTTATTATCCTTTCAGGAGGGATTGTAAGCGGTTTAGGGGGATTCAGGAAAAATTTATCTTTTTCTGAGGGAGAAATTTCTGCTTTCCCAAAAGCCAATTTTAAACTCCGCCTGGATAAATTCGAGACAGAATATTACCCAAATGGCAGCGTTAGAGATTGGAAAAGCACGCTAACAATCATCGAAAACGAAAAACCTAAAATCACCAAAATCATAGAAGTTAACAAACCTCTTTCCTATAAAGGATTTGTTTTTTACCAATCAAGCTGCGGATGGGACTGGAAAAACTCAATCCTGGAAATATTGGTAAAAAAAAGAAGCGATCCAGCCTTCAGTAAAGAGATAAGAACAAAACTCGGTGAAAAAGTAAGCCTCGAAGAAGAAAATATCCAGATTTCAGTTCTGCATTTTATTCCGGACTTTGTCGTCAATGAAAAAAACGAAATATTTTCGCGCTCTCTTCAGCCCAATAATCCTGCGATCTTTCTGGAAGGATGGCACGAAAACGAGAAGATTTTTTCTGGCTGGATCTTTGCCAGATTTCCAGATTTCTCCCGAATTCACTCAGAAAAAGAAACAGATTTACATTTTGAACTTAAAGATTTTAAAGCAAATCAGTTCTCTGTAATCCAAGCCGCAAAAGACCCTGGTGTGAACATCATCTGGCTGGGCTCTGTTATTGTTATAATAGGATTATTTCTGGCTTTTTACTGGCCAACTCGAGAAATAAGGATGATTCTAGAAGAAAGCAACGGAGAGACAGAAATAATTGCAGGAGGCATCGCAGCGAAAAACCCTGAGGCTCTTCAATCTGATTTCAAGGAAGTGATGAGTTCAATAAGGAGAACAAATTGAACGAATCTGTGTTATTTCTGACAACTTTTTTTCTCTATATCATCTCAACCTTTTTTTATTTTGCCTTCATTCTAGCAAAAAAAGATAATCTGGCAAGAATAGGATTTAAATTTGCTTTAGCAGGCCTCTTTACCCATACAATGGCCCTTTTCTTAAGGACCTTTGAAAGCGGTCATGCCCCTTTCACCAACATGTATGAGTCATTATCTTTTTTAGCCTGGGGCTCTATTCTGGCTTACATTCTCATCGAGAGGAAATACAACAGCCGAAATGCGGGTCCTTATTTTATGCTGATCGTCATTGCTTTGATGGCATTAGCGTCATCGCCGCTAATGCCTAAAGAGGCCATGCCACTTATCCCAGCCCTCCAAAGTTACTGGCTGTGGCTCCATGTATCTGTGACTCTCATCGGGGAAGCATTTTTTGCCGTAGCTTTTATAATAAGCATTATGTATCTTGTTGCAGATACAAGGGAAAGGCAGGGAAAAATCGAAAAGCTTGGCCTTTCATCTGACAAGCTTGACTTTATAAGCTATAAATGCATTGCTGTAGGATTCCCGCTTTTTACACTGGGAGGCTTAATCTTTGGTATGATCTGGGCCTATAAAGCATGGGGTAGATACTGGAGCTGGGACCCAAAGGAAACATGGAGCCTGATAACCTGGTTTGTTTTTGCTATCTATCTTCATACAAGAATCGTCATGGGTTGGAAGGGACGCCGCTCCGCTTTTATCGCCATCATCGGTTTTTTGGCAGCACTATTTACCTATTTCGGCGTGAATTATTTGCTTGCCGGACTGCATAGTTATACTTAATCCAGTGACACAGTAACACAGAAACTCCGTGGCTCAGTATTTTAAAAACATGGATCATCTCCAAAAGAGCTGGTAGGACCATAAGGATTCAAGGGGTCAAGGGGTCAGGGATTCGAGTGAAATGCTTAAGAATTACAAAGAATTAAAAGTTTGCACAAGAGGGAATAAGAGAGGTTGAGAGGATGCCCAAAGCACTTACTAAATCGCTACAAAAAAAACACTTGAATCCTCGAACCCTTTGCATCAACTAATTGGGAGAAGAACCATATTAGATAACTGAGTAACAGAATAACAGACTAACTGATTAACCGATTAACCGATTAACTGATTAACCAACAAACTGAACTCAGAGTTCTTTTTGAAAAACACGGAAACGTTTGTATATTTTTCCTCCCATTCTCTCCATCTCAGCTCTCACTTTTACGTTGCTTTCCATCTCGTGATGAGTATCAATCACTTTAAAGCCCGCCTCATAGGCTGCCATGAGGACTCCTACACCCATGAGAACATCAAGGCCTCTACCTCTGTATTTTTCTTTGATGGCACCGAGAAGAAGATCCAACTGCTTAGTCTTCTTAGCCGCTCGCAGTATTTTAAGAAACCCAAAAGGAAAAAGCCGGCCTCTAGCCTTCTGAATGCCTTCACTCATATCAGGAATGCCTACAATAAAAGCAACCATCTCATCGCCTCTCATTACACTCTTCACAAACCTCGGGTCTATGACGGGTAAATACTGCTTCGCCAATGCCTCCATCTCTTCCTCATCCAAAGGGTTATATCCATAAATATTGCTCTCAGAATAACACTCATTCATAAGTCTAAAGACCGGCTTGATCCATGGCTTGAGTTCTTTTCTTTTTCGGAATTCGATAATCTCAAAGTTTCCTTTCCTTTTTACTCTCTCATGTATTCTCTTGTAAAACTCCGGGATTTCTTTAGGTATATCCAGTTTGTAGACAAAATAGTCAATATCTTTTGTGTACCCTTGCTTCTCAATTAAACGAGGCAGCCATTCAAAATTATAGACAGTGGCAATAGTAGCACGATTCTCGAAACCCTCGATCATAAAACCCTCTGGATCCTGATCAGTAAACCCGTAAGGACCGATAATCTTAGACATCCCTAGATTTCGGGCCCAATCTTCGACTGACTTCAAAAGAGTTCGAACCACCTCTTCATCTTCCCAGCTTTCTAGACGCCCAAATCGCACCGTCTTTTCCTGCCTGAAGTCGTTGTAGCGATTGTTGATGATGCCCATTATCCTGCCGACCAACTCTTTCCCTTTATAGGCAAGTAATAAAATCGTGTCGCTATAAGAGAAGGCCCTGTTTTTTCTTGGATTGAAATATTTCCTTTCATCCATATAAATTGGATGAACCCAGTTCTTATCGTTGGCGTGAATTTTCTCTGGAAGAAAGATAAATTTCTTTAAATCCTTGCGAGACTTTACTTCTTTTATGTTTATATCCATCTTAAATTCTACCTCTTCCCTATTCAAAATCTGCCACTCAATTTATCCCATATCACAAGATAAATCAATTAAAATATTTTGGCCCTTGTCCAAATTTAATGTGTACTGGTTTTCTAATTGAATCCTTATTTTTTATTGACAACCTTATGGGAGAATTAATAAACTTTAACATCACGCTTTTAGAAACATTATCTGTCGAATGAAAACCATAACTTTTCCCCATGGAATCCACCCCCCAGTATACAAAGAGCCCACAGCTGAAAAACGTATCGAGACTATGGCTCCTCCTGAAAAAGTATTCATTCCTCTTCATCAGCATTTTGGAGCTCCCGCAGAACCTTTGGTTAAAAAAGGAGACGAAGTTTATCTGGGGCAGATAATTGGCGAAGCTAAAGCTCTTTTTTCTGCTTCTGTTCATGCCAGTGTCTCCGGAAAAGTGCTTGCCGTAGACGGATACAATCATCCTCTGGGCAAGCCTCTCCTTTCTGTCTCCATTGCCAACGATGGTCAGGACCGCCTCTTTCCAGATCTCCAAGAAACAAAAGACGCTTTTTCTTTAAGTCCTGATGAAATCCGCCAAAAAGTGAAAGAAGCAGGCATAGTGGGGCTCGGAGGAGCGGCTTTCCCTACAACAGTAAAACTTTCCCCTCCTAAAGGCAAAACCATCGATACAATCATCATAAACGGATGTGAATGTGAGCCAATCCTTACGTCCGATTACAGACTGATGTTGGAATATCCCGAGGATATTCTTAAAGGCACAGAACTTGTCCGGATCGCAACCGGAGCTAAGCGAATCATCGTAGGTATTGAGGATAATAAAAAGAAAGCCTTTGGACTTCTCCAGGAAAAAATCCAAGATTATACAGGAGAGATTGTCCTGCTAAAGACAAAGTATCCCCAAGGGGCTGAAAAAAACCTGATCTATGCCGCACTCCGCAGGGAAGTTCCCAGAGGTGGGCTTCCCTTTGATGTGGGTGTTGTAGTCCAGAATGTCGGAACTGTCAAGGCCATATGGGACGCTGTAAGCAAAGGAAAGCCCCTCTACGAAAGAGCTCTTACAGTTTCAGGCAACGGCATCAAAGAGCCTAAAAATCTGCTGGTTCGGATTGGAACTACCTTCCAAAACGTGGTTGACTTCTGCGGCGGATTCGAAGAAAGTGTGAACATATTGGTCATGGGCGGTCCAATGATGGGCCTTTCCCAGTGGACCTCTGATGTTCCGGTCATAAAAGGGACATCAGGAATATTAGCCTGGACAGCACCTGATCCTTCCATTGAATACACGTGTATCCGATGCGGTCGGTGTATTGACAATTGTCCCATGAGGCTCGTTCCTACCCAGCTTATGAAATATGTTAGGTTTGATCATTTGTCCGAAGCAGAAAACTGGGGAATCCAGGACTGCGTGGAATGCGGATGCTGTCAGTATACATGCCCGGCAAATATTCCTTTGGTTCATTGGATTCGTTTAGGGAAAAATCAAATCATGAGTTCAAGGCGTAGAAAGAGTGCCTGATGATAGATAAAACATACATCCTTCAATCCTCCCCTCACTTCAAGGATAAAGATTCTGTCCCGAAAATCATGTATGTCGTCATCCTCAGCCTGATGCCCTCATTCTTGACTTCTGTTTACTTTTTTAGGTTCAGAGCAATCGCTCTGTTTGTCTCCTGTATTGGTGCATGCCTAGCAACAGAAGCACTCTTTCTCTGGTTGAGAAAAAAACCTAAACATTCACTCTTGGACGGCTCAGCAGTTATCACAGGATTACTTCTGGCAATGACCCTTCCACCTTCGCTCTCATTGGATAGAGCAGTTATCGGGGCTGTAGCGGCAATCGCCATTGGAAAGCAGGTCTTCGGAGGTTTAGGCCATAACATATTCAACCCTGCTCTGGTCGGCCGCGCCTTTCTTCAAACAGCCTTTCCCGTTGCAATGACAACCTGGATTCCGCCTGCAATGTTAAAAGTAAACACCGTAACATTCGCAACTCCATTGGATAATCTAAAATTCCAGGACGCCGTGGCACAGGGAACTCTTACATCGCTCAAAGACCTGTTCTTGGGAAACATCGGAGGCTGTTTGGGAGAGACCTCTGCCCTTGCTCTACTCTTGGGTGCTATCTATCTCTTTTACAAACGTGCAATTGATTGGCGCATACCTGTTGGAATTATCTGTGCATTAACTGTTTTCACTGGAATTTTTTGGCTCGCCAATCCTGATAAATATGCTTCTCCTCTTTTTCATATATTAGCCGGAGGTCTCCTGATAGGAGCTTTTTTCATGGCCACAGATATGGTTACATCTCCTATCACTCCTCTTGGTTCCTGGATTTATGCTCTTGGTATAGGCATAATGGTCGGATTGATAAGGCTTTTTGGCGGCTATCCTGAAGGAGTGATGTACTCCATCCTATTCATGAATACCTTTGTTCCTTTACTTAATCGCTACACACGTCCCCGTATCCTGGGAGAAAGGAGGGAGAAATGAATCTTTCCTCCAGAATGGTTATAGTTCTCACATCCGTAGGGCTCATTTCGGGAAGCTTTCTAGCAAGTGTTGGACTCTTAACGAAAGAACGCATTGCGCTGAACAGGCAGCAAGAAACAGAAGCCGCAATCGTCACTGTCGTTCCGGGAACTACAAACAGCCAAATAGTGTATGAAGAGGAAGGCTTCACTGTCTATGAAGGGAAGGAGGATAACGGAAATCTTGCTGGTTTCGCCATTTACGCCTCAGGGACAGGATTTCAAGGAAAAATAACTCTGATGTATGGAACAGACAGTTCCATGACCAAGATAAAATTCTTGACAATAATCGAACAGAGGGAAACCCCTGGCTTAGGATCTAAAATCACGGACGTAGAAGCTTTTCTTCGATACTGGGAAAACAAAGATATGAGCAGCTCCCTCACTCTCCATAAGCCAGCAGCAAGCTCGCCAGAAGAACTCGCTCCAACCGAAGTCAACACTATTACTGGAGCCACGATTTCCTCAGAGAAGGTTCTTGAAATTGTTAACCTTTCATTGGAGAGGTTGAGAAATCTAAAAAAAGAAGGAAAACTCAGCAGCGAGGAACAAGATGCCAGCTAAAAGCATCAGAGCAGAATACTTAAAAGGTTTATGGCAGGAAAACCCTGTTTTCCGACAGCTTCTGGGCATGTGCCCTACGCTTGCAGTAACTGGCGCCGTTATCAACGGTATAGCCATGGGATTAGCAACATCTTTTGTTTTGATATTCAGCTCTCTTGTAATTTCTTCCATAAAAAAGCTCATCCCAAGCCAGGTCCGCATCGCCTGCTATGTCGTAATCATCGCTACCTTCGTGACCATGGCAGACCGTTTCTTGGCAGCGTTTTTTCTGCCTATCTCCAAAAGCCTGGGTCCCTATGTTCCTTTGATTGTTGTAAATTGTATCATTCTGGGCCGCCAGGAAGCTTTTTCTTCAAAAAATTCAGTCGGACGCTCCTTGATAGACGCACTCGGCATGAGCTCCGGTTTTGTTCTGGCCTTATTGATTCTCAGCTCAATTAGAGAAATCCTGGGGTCAGGGACATTCCTCGGCCATCAAGTCATGGGAGCATGGTTCAAACCCTGGCTTATAATGATTTTTCCTTCAGGCGCCTTTATCACCTTGGGTATTTTACTCGCCATCGCCCTGGTTATTGAAAGCAAAGCAAAACAGAGGAGATAAAAGTGGAACTTCTTGCTCTCTTTATTTCTGCAATTCTTGTCAATAATTTCGTCCTATACTATTTTCTTGGAATATGTCCATTTCTGGGAGTTAGCAAAAAAATAGATTCTGCTTTCTCTATGGGATTGGCTGTCACTTTTGTCATGACCATCACCGCTGTTTTCTCCTGGCTGATCAACCATTTGATTCTTATTCCCTATGGCCTTGATTATCTACAGATCGTCTCATTTATACTTGTTATCGCATCTCTAGTCCAACTGGTTGAGATGTTCATCCGAAAAATCAGCCCTCCTCTCTACCAAGCCCTGGGAATTTACCTCCCTCTTATCACAACCAATTGTGCCATAATGGGATTGGCTTTGATCGCAGTTCTGAATAATTATAGTTTTGTAGAAACCGTCATTTTTGGAGTGGGGTCTGGGCTGGGGTTCACATTGGCCATTGTTTTGATGGCTGGAATCAGAGAAGAGCTGGACCTTGCAGATGTGCCAGAACCTCTAAAAGGCGCTGGAATTGCGCTCATAGTAGCAGGAATCATGGCCCTGGCTTTTAACGGTTTCTTGGGGATGATAAAGTAATGGAAGTACTGATTCCGATTATCACAATGGGAGCTCTCAGTTTCCTCTTCTCCTTCGGGCTTGTCTTTGCCTACAAAAAGCTCAAGGTTGAGGAAGATCCCAAAATAGAGGAAGTCTCTGAAATGCTCCCCCAAGCCAACTGTGGGGCCTGCGGCTACTCAGGATGCCGGGCCTTTGCCGAAGCTGTAGTCAGAGGAGATGCAGCCGCTAACGGATGTCCGGTTGGAGGCGAAGAAGTGGCGAACAAAGTCGCCGAGGCTCTTGGAATCAAAGCAGGCGAAGTCATCAAGAAAGTTGTACGTGTTCTATGTCGAGGGACTCAGGATGCCGCAAAAAATAGAGGCGTTTACCTGGGAATTTCAACCTGTTATGCCTCTCACCTGATAGGAGGGAATAAACAATGCTCTTATGGCTGTTTAAGTTATGGAGACTGTGTACGTGTATGTCCATTTGATGCCTTATACATGGGGGAAGCAGGGCTTCCAGTCGTCATGGAAGAAAAGTGTACAGCTTGTGGAAAATGTGTGGATGCTTGCCCGAGAAACCTTCTCGAACTTCATCCTATCTCTCAGGAAATCTTTGTCTTTTGCCACTCCCTTGATAGAGGGCCTACAGCAAGAAAAGTCTGTAAAAATGCCTGTATAGCATGCGGGATATGCGTTCGTGCTTGCCCTGAGGCAATCGTTTTAGAAAACAATCTTGCAAAGATTTTAGATTATAAAAAAATAGATCCTGAAACAATTCCTGATATTGAAAAATGCCCAACAGGTGCCATCGGCCGCCTAAGGAAAGACGATGAAGGATAACGGCTTAGTAGTCTCAATAAACAAAGACCTCGCTCATGTAGAGGTTAAGAGTCTCAAGGCATGCCGTGACTGTTCTGCACGCAGCTTATGTGTCGGTCAAAAACAAGCAAAGGGCCTTCTTGCCGTAAAAAATCCTTTAAATGCATGCCCTGGGGATGAAGTCCAGATTGAAGTCCCTGATACAAATTACAGTAAAGCATTGATCCAGCTCTTTGGCACCCTCCTAATAGTTACTCTTATTGGAATGGCAGCTGGCTATCTTCTTTCTTTTCTTTTGCCCCTATCTTATTCCCTAACCAGCCCCATTGGTCTCTTTCTTGGCCTTTTTTTGGGAGCAGCCGGACTCTATCGCTATTTTCGTAAAAAAAACGAGGAACAACTTTATCCTGTTATAAAAGAGATAATCAAAAAAGGAGAGTGTCATGGATAGACGTGAATTTTTTAAAACGATGCTTACAACCCCTTTACTCGCCCCTCTTTTGCTGGCATCAATACCTGCTAAAAGTGATTGCGAACTCTATCTTATCGCAGACGATCCTCATCTGTTCATCCCTCTTATCTTGAAAGAATCAGAGAAATTCAAACAAACGTACGGCCGAAACTTTACACTCCTCAACTCTCATCCCCAAGAAAACAACATAAGACGAACCCTTATCCAAGAAGGATGGAGATGCGTCCAAAAACCAATACAGGCTGATTTGATTCTCTCGTTTACCCCTCTTGGAAACGCGGCTTTTCCATCTTTCACTCTAGTAAAAGACGGAAAAATATGGGATATCAGATCCAGGAAACTCTACTATCTCTGGAGAGAAATGAATAAAAACCACAGTCCTTCATTATGTTTGACTATCGCTTCACTAAAAAACAGACGTTCCGATCTCCTCTCCGGAGAGCTCGTCACTCTTTACAAAGATGGAAGCTTGATCGAAAGGATTTCGCTCAAGAAAAAGCTCTCAAAATCTTTCATAACACAAGAAGGAAAAATAACTGTCCGTGTAGAGGACGGAAAAGCCTGGATTTCCGAATCCTCCTGCCGCCATAAAATTTGTCTCCATACGCCTCCAGTCTCACTTGCCGGAGAACGAATAATCTGCGCCCCAAGCCATTTTCTCCTGGAAATTCAAGGACGGCATTCAGTCGACACTTCTATTGGTTAGATTACTAAGATTACTGAGGGGGTCGCGTCTCAACCATTGTCATTTGTCTAAAATCTTTAAGCTTACGGAAAGTCTCCAATGTCAAATGTTGAGACGCGACCCCTTTTTACTGTGTCACTTTAGCTCTTTAATAAATATATTTCTGAAGTAGCCTGGAGATCGGCTGTCGTGGTTCTGTAACCCTATATATCCTTCCTTAGCGAAATCTTTGACCTTTCCCCGCGGTTCA